>CALCYB010000197.1 GCA_937906485.1 uncultured Rikenellaceae bacterium | reverse complement strand
CAGTCACAAACCGTCCCCGTCCTCTAACCCATGAATAGGTACGCCCCTACCCCGACCGATCCGGAACAGGAGCTGGATCAACTACCTGATCTTTCTGCAGAAGAACAGGATGACGAAGAAGGCGGATTCTTCGAGCATTTTCGTTTTGAAGTTCCGCGTGGACAAGCCCTGCTCCGCATTGACAAATACCTGGTCGGCCACCTGGAAGGCACTTCCCGCCATCGCGTCCAACAGGCCATTGATGCTGCCTATGTGCAAGTCAACGGCAAGACAGCCAAAGCCAATTACAAAGTCAAACCACTGGACCTGATTACGATTTCGCTTCCCTACCGCCGTCGCGGTGTGGAAATCCTGCCCGAAAAAATGGACCTGGATATCCGCTACGAAGACGATGACCTGCTGGTTGTCAACAAACCGGCCGGTTTGGTGGTACATCCCGGATGCGGCAATTACACAGGCACCCTCATCAACGGCCTGGCCTACTACCTGGGCAAACGGCAAGATGCTGACGAAGGAGACGAAAGAATGGGGATGCTGGTGCACCGCATTGACAAGAACACCTCCGGCATTCTGCTCATCGCCAAAAACGACGAAGCGCAACTCAAACTCGCCGAACAGTTCTTCCACCACACCATTGACCGGAAATACATAGCCATCGTCTGGGGCGATGTCAAGGAAGATAGCGGAACAGTGGTCGGCCACATCGGACGGGATCCGAACAACCGTCAGTGCTTCAAAGTATTCCCGGACGGAAGCTCCGGCAAGCATGCCGTCACCCACTACCGGGTACTGCAACGCTTCGGTTACGTGACCGTGATTGAGTGCAAACTGGAAACCGGACGGACGCACCAGATCCGGGTGCACATGAACCACATCGGTCATCCGCTATTCAACGATGACCGGTACGGCGGAGACCGGATTCTGAAAGGAACCCTTTACGCCAAATACAAGAAATTCATCGACAACTGTTTCGAAATACTCCCCCGCCAGGCCCTGCATGCAAAAAACCTCGGCTTCATTCACCCCCGAACCGGAGAACACATCTTCGTCGAGAGTGAAATACCCGAGGATATGACCCGCGTGATGAAGCGCTTTAGCGACTTCTCATCGGGCCGCCGTGACCTCCCATAGGGCCTCGCCGTCCCGCACCGCCGGGTCCCATCTGACGATTTCCACCGAAGGTACCGAAACGATAGGTAAAGGACAGGATGATGTACTGCCCGAGGGTGTTGTTTTGCGTATCCTGTACGTAGTTGTCGGTCATGGTCCGACGCAATCCTCTGGACTGGTTCAGGATGTCGTACATCCGCAAGGCCAGCGTACCTTTGTCCTTGAGCACCAGTTTGGAGACCTCAGCATTCCAAATGGCTTGTGGGTCACCATAGCCCTCTTCGTAACCGTAATAGAAATTATAACGGATATCCGTTCGTGCTTCCCAACCGCCAGGCAGGGTCACATTGATATCCGCATTGACGGCATTGGACCACGTAGAAGGACGCTCCTGCTCCTTGATGGTGTACCATGCATTCTGATAAGAGACGGATCCTCCCAGACGGGTTTCCAGAAAATCATTCCGATAGACAAACATCAACCGCTCGGACAGGTTCAACGAGGTTGTCTTGCCTACTTGCAGCAGATGGATGATGTCCTGAATGTTCTGTGCATTCCCCATGCCGGAGTAACTGCTGGTGTAATTGACATTGGCATGGGTAAAGGACATGATGGAGAAGTTGGACTTTGCAATCGGAGTATTGAACATCACAAATGCACGTCCGCTCATAGCACCAGTCGGTGAATTGACCGGAGCAGTGTATTGTACCCCATTCTCATCGTACCAGTTGGCATTGACAATGTCATCCATGGTATAGCTGAAACTCAAATTGGCATTGACCGACGAGAAGGTCTTCATGTTCGTATGACGGAAATCGGTTCTCAAATTGTGGGAGAACTCAGGCAGCAGGTTCGGGTTACCCAGCACAATGGACAACGGATTGGAATTGTCGCGTACCGGTTGCAACTGGGTCAGCGAAGGCTGGTTGGTTCTTCCGTTGTAACGCAGACGCAGGAAGGTATAATCCGAGAAGTTATAGTCAAAACGTGCGGAGGGAGCATAGTTCAATACCGAATAGACAGAGGTGCTGTCTCCCTTACCGTCAAAGAAACGTTCGCGGCTGGTCGTTTTGGAGGGCTGCACACTGAAACCGATCTGTGCCGTATATTTCTTCTCCTGTTTCATGACATTGAGTTGGATGCGCTGATTGACGAAGGAATTCTCAAACTGCGTCGAATAATCCTGATCCAACAAGGTATAATAACCTTGCGCATCTTTGTTGTAGCTGAACTTATCCGAATTGTTCTGGCTGTAGCTGTAGCGGTATGACCCTTCAATGTAGAAATTCGCACCCAGAGGCTCGGTATAGGAGATGCGTGCCCCCAATGAATACGAATCATCGCGTTGGTTGTATTTCTGGTCAATCACCTCCTGGGAGGAGAGTTGGTTGTCGGCATAGTAGTTGGTGGAAGAACGGTTGAGTCCGTCCATTTCACTACCGCTCAACGAGTAGTTCATATTGACAGACAAAGTCCGACCCGGCATCCCCAGACGCTGGCGGAAAAGCAGACGTCCACTGGTGGAATAATTGAAGTTCTCGCCAATGTTTTCGCTGGAACCGTCGTTGAGTTTTCCGCGTTGGTCGTTCTTTGAATCAAATTGGGTCTTGTCACGGAAGTCCCCATAACTGAGGTTGACCTGAGGGCGGAACAGGATGGAAGTGTTGTCACTGATTTTCCAATCCATTTCCCCACCGGCACGGTGACCTTCGCTCAAGGCATAACTGCTTCCGCTGTTGACGTTGATCAGGTTGGAACCGTCAGGCTGGAAGGTGGTTTTGGTGCTGTTGTTCAGAATCTGTCTTTCGGTACCGTTGTAGAGGTAGTTACCGGCAAGCTCCATGGCATTGTCTTCCAAGAAATAACCCGTAGCATTCAAACCGCCCATCCAGGAGGTGGTGATGCCGCCCTGTCCCCAGTTCATGCCCATGCCCCCGGGACCGCTCATCCGCATCGAGCGCATCATGTCTCCACCGATGTCCCGGAATCCCCGGTTGTTGGTATTGTTGGTATTCATGACAAGACTGATTTGGGAGTCATCCGAAAAGCGAGCCACCAGTCCGCCCCCCTGGAATCGGGGATCGTGCTCCGGGGTAGCTGTATCAAAACCTCCGCCGGCGCTCAAGTTACCAAACCAGCCATCCATCATCCCCTTCTTGACACTCAAATCCAGGACGGTTTCGGATTCGCCATCATCAATACCCGTAAATTCAGCCTGTTCGGATTTCTTTTCCACCACTTTTAGCTTCTCAATAATTTTGGCAGGAATGTTCTTGGTCGCCAACTGGGGATCATCCAGAAAGAATGTCTTCCCTTCAATGTAGATTTTGTTGATGGTCTCCCCGTTGTAGGTAATGGTTCCGTCTGTTGAAACCTCAAAACCCGGCAATTTCTTCAGTTGATCCTCCAACATGTCGTTGTCCGAAGTCTTTACCGCTGCCGTACTGAATTCGATGGTATCTTTCTTGACCACAATCGGGTTACCGACCGCTGTGACCACCGCCTGATCCAACACCTGCGCATCGGGAGCCATTTTAAGCGTACCCAGATCCAACGAGGTCTTGCCGACCTTGATGATCTGACGAATGGGCAAATACCCCATCAATTCGGCTTTCAGCACATGTTCCCCTTCACTCAGGTTCTTCAACACCGCCTTACCGGCATCATCCGACAAAGTAAAGTTCATGTTTTGCGTGGAATCGGCTTGCGCTACCGGACGGATGGATACCGTTGCATAGGAAACCGGCAAACCGGTCTGAGCATCCACCAAGGTCAACGAAACTTGGGGTTTGCCTTTGGGCTGGGCAAAAAGAATACCGGCACACAACATGGCCGTCAAGAGGAACAGAAATCGTTTCATACAATATGATTTACGTGCTAGTCTACGTGTTTTTGTCAATTATGACGGATAATATCTGGAAAAGTTTAATCAAGGGCAAAAAAATTTCAGGGAAGAATCCGGTCAGGATGCTGCTTTAAAAAAGCCGCCCAATCCTTGGTGGCTGAAGCATCGGAAAACGGATTGACCAACTGGTAGAAATGGCACATGGCAATGGCCAGGGCATCGGTAGCATCCAGGTAGGGACCGGAAAGATCCACCCGCAAGGTCCTCGAGAGAATCAAGGCCACCTGCTCCTTGGAAGCTGCCCCATTGCCGGTGATGGCCATCTTTACCTTTCTGGGAGCATACTCATAGACCGGAATATCCCGTATCAGGGCTGCGGCAAGTGCAGCACCCTGTGCCCGACCCAGCTTCAGCATGACCTGGGCATTCTTGCCATAGAAAGGCGCTTCTACGGCCAGATCGTTGGGGTGATAACGGTCAATCAGCGTACCGATCTGCTCAGTAATCCTTTTCAATTTGATATAGGGATCGGTTTCCTTGCGCAAGTCCACGACTCCCATATCCACAAAATGGGTTTTCTTGCGGTCAACCAAAACAACCCCGTAACCCAACAAGCGGGTTCCGGGGTCGATTCCCATAATGATTCGCTGATCTTGCATCGGAATCTAACGGATATAGTCGGCGCCAAAATAAGGACGCAGGGCCTCCGGTATACGGATACCGTCTGCGGTCTGATGGTTTTCCAGCAAGGCTGCCAGGATACGCGGCAACGCCAGCGAACTGCCGTTCAAGGTATGGGCCAGGTTGGTCTTGCCGCTTTCGTCCTTGTAACGGAGTTTGAGGCGGTTGGCCTGGAAAGACTGGAAGTTGGAAACGGAACTGACTTCCAACCAACGGCCTTGGGCCTCTGAATACACTTCGAAGTCATAGGTAATGGCAGAGGTAAAACTCATATCACCCCCACACAGACGCAGAATGCGGTAAGGCAGTTCCAGCGATTTGACCAGACCTTCCACATGTTCCACCATTTCGTCCAAAGCGGCAGCGGAAGCATCCGGGTGGGCCACCTGTACGATTTCCACTTTGTCAAACTGGTGCAGACGGTTCAACCCACGCACATCCTTTCCATACGAACCGGCCTCACGACGGAAGCACGGAGTATAGGCCGTCATCTTGATCGGAAAATCCGATTCGGCCAGGATAACATCGCGGAAAATATTGGTTACAGGCACTTCTGCCGTAGGAATCAGGTAGAAATTATCCAATCCCACATGGTACATCTGTCCTTCCTTGTCCGGCAATTGACCGGTACCGAAACCGGAGGCCTCATTAACCATCAAGGGCGGTTGGATTTCCTGAAAACCTGCACGGGTGTTGTAATCCAGAAAATAGGCAATCAGCGCACGTTGGATACGGGCACCCTGGCCTTTGTATACCGGGAAACCGGCACCGGTCAACTTCACACCCAGATCAAAATCGATCAAGTCAT
Source organism: uncultured Rikenellaceae bacterium (assembly GCA_937906485.1). GTDB lineage: Bacteria > Bacteroidota > Bacteroidia > Bacteroidales > UBA932 > JAGCJX01. The sequence continues at coordinate 1,944 of CALCYB010000197.1, read as the reverse complement.
ATTTCTTGGCCAATTCCCAGTGAGGAAGAGCATCTTCGGCCAATTCGGTCCTGCATCCGCCTTCGCGGACCACCACATTGTCTTCAGCTCCTTTTCCCAGCGGAACAATTTCAACCGGCAAGTTGGGCAAACGCACCAGCAGTTCGTTCTGACGGTTCTCGCTGTCGATCATCAGCTGCTCCAGCTCACGGGAACGGTTCTTCATTTCAGCAACCGCCTGCTTGGCAGCTTCCGCCTCTTCTTTCTTGCCTTGCTGCATCAAGGCGCCAATGGCTTTCGCCTGTATTTTTTGCTGGGCCAGACATCCGTCCAATTCGGTCTGATACTGACGACGGCTGCGGTCCAGGTCCAGGATCTGATCCACGATTTCTTTGGCATCAAAATTTTTGACGGCCAGACGCTCGACAACAAAATCGGGCGCTTCTCTCAAAAGTTTCAGGGTTAACATCGTTCGTATTTTTATTCAACCTACAAAGTTAATAAAAAGCAGGAAAAGAAAAGAGGAAAACTGCATGGCAATCTTCCTCTCTGTCTCTTTTTTGATTTCCGTGTGCTTATTCAGCGAAAGGAACTACAGAAACGTAAGATTTGTTGTTCGCTTTCTTGCGGAAAGTAACTACGCCGTTCACCAGGGCATACAACGTATGGTCTTTACCCATACCTACATTCAGACCCGGGTTGTGCACGGTACCTCTTTGGCGAACCAAGATGTTACCGGCTTTGGCAGTTTGTCCACCAAACAATTTAATTCCCAATCGTTTGCTATGTGATTCGCGGCCGTTCTTGGAACTACCGACACCTTTCTTGTGAGCCATAATCTGTTTCTCCTTTAGTTAATTTCTTCAATAAGAATTTGAGTTAAACATTGACGGTGACCGTTCTTCTTTTGATAACCTTTGCGGCGTTTTTTCTTGAAAACGATAACCTTTTCACCTTTGAGGTGTTCCAACACGGTTGCTTTTACAACACTTCCGGCTACATAGGGTGCACCCACCTTTACTTCACCTTCGTTGTCGGTCAGCAAAACTTTTTCAAAATCGAGAGTAGCTCCAACTTCTGCATCCAAACGGTGCACAAAGATCTTTCTCCCTTTTTCAACTTTAAATTGTTGTCCAGCAATATCAACAATTGCGTACATAAAATAAATGTTTTAAAAGTTTCAGACTGCAAGCGGTTGTCTTAAACAACTCTTATTCAATAGCTCAACAGCCTTTCTAATCAGTTTTTGGGGCTGCAAAGCTAATACATTCCCACCAATCTGCCAAATTATTTCTCGCTTTTAAATAAAAAAACTAAATTTGTAGCAATTATGTTATAAAGTACACCAAACCCTCAGATCATGACAGAAACCCCCTTTGTTTACAATCGGTTCGTCTCCGGCGCCAACTTCCTGTCCCGCAAACAGGAACGTATGGCCATGACCAACCTTTTGAAGCAAAATGAACATATACTCATCATCGATGCACCCCGGACCGGCAAACGCTCGTTAGTCCAACAGGCCCTGGCCGATTTGAAGTTCACAAAATTCAACCATACCACCTGTCACCTGGACCTGATGAACGTCCGCACCCGGGATCACCTGCTCAAGCACATCGCTTTTCGACTGGCCGGATGTTTTGCCACCACACGCAACCAGGTGCTGGATTTTCTGCAGCAGTTCTTTCCGATGTCCGCCCCCCTGCTTCCGGAAAATGACGACGAAATCCCCGAAGACTTCCTGGCCCCGGACGGCCTGCGTTTCAACGAGCAGCAGACGGAAGAAATCCTCTCGGGACCGGATCGGGTAGCCCGTCACTACAACACACAAGTCCTGCTGTATTTCGAAGAGTTCCAGAACATCATCGCCTTTGAACGCGGAGAGGATTTTCTCAAGCAGTTGGAAACCATCTTCCGCACGTACGAAAAAACCACCTGCATCATCACCGGCTCCATGGTCAATGCCAT
>CALCYB010000196.1 GCA_937906485.1 uncultured Rikenellaceae bacterium | reverse complement strand
CCCTCAACGACGGAGACATCACCCACGCGATTCCGGACAACACCGGTTACATCACCGAAGGTCAGCTCTTCCTGCGTACCGACACCGATACCGGTAAAGTGATTGTGGACCCGTTCCGTTCCCTGTCCCGTCTGAAACAGCTGGTGATCGGGAAACAGACCCGCGAAGACCACAACCAGGTCATGAACACGGCAGTCCGTCTGTATGCGGATGCTTCCAACGCGAAGACCAAACTCGAAAACGGTTTCGACCTGAGCGACTACGACAACCGCTGTCTGGAATTCGCAAAAGACTATTCCAACAACCTGCTGGCCATTGATGTCAACATTTCCATTGACGAAATGTTGGATACCGCCTGGACCCTCTTTGGTAAATACTTTACCCAAGCAGAAACCGGGATCAAGGCCGAATTGATTGAAAAATACTGGAAAGCATAACACAGAGATATGGCCATAAAATTCCAATTCAACAAAACCTCGCTGAACGAGATCAACAAGCAATTGAAGATCCGTACACGCGCGCTGCCGACCCTGAAAAACAAAGAGTCGGCCCTTCGCCTGGAATCCAAAAAGGCGAAGCAGCGTTCTGAGGAGCTTTTGGAAGAACTCTCCCGATCTCTGAAACGTTACGAATACCTGGCCGGACTATGGAACGAATTTGAGCCCGGTCTCATCTCTGTCCGTGATGTCAACATCGAAACCGTCAAGTTTGCCGGTGTCCGTACCCCGGAACTGGTGAGCGTGGAATACGAAGTCAAGGAATTTGACCTGTTCCGCAAGCCGATGTGGTACACCGATGGAGTCGCTATTTTGAAAGAATTGGCCCGCCTGGGCATCGAATCTGAAATTTGCGAGTACAAAAGCCGCCTGTTGGATTTCTCCCGCAAGAAGACAACCCAGAAGGTAAACTTGTACGAAAAAGTACAGATCCCCGGATACCAGGAAGCCATCCGTAAGATCAAGAGATTTATGGAGGACGAGGAAAACCTCAACAAAGCCGCCCAGAAAATCGTCAAAACCAAACACGAACTTGAAGAACAGGAGGAAGCACAATGATTACCCGCATGACCAAATACTCCTTCATCGTACTCAGTCAGGAACTGGATTCGTTCATGAACAAGGTTCAGGAGCTGGGCATGGTGGACATTACCCGGTCAGACCGGGCCATTGACGAGACCTCCCGCGAACAGTTCGGCATGGCGCGTCGTTACCGCGATGCCATCAAGAACATCCAGAAGGCTCCGGAAAATGCAGAGAAATCCACTGTTTCTCCGCAAGTTCCGTCGGTTGCGAACCAACAGCTGCTTACCTACGTGGAACAACTGTTCCAGGAACAATTGGACCAACGTGAAGCACGCAAAGTCCTGCAACGCGAATACGAAGCCTCTGCCGCCTGGGGGGAATTCAATCCCCAGGACCTGGAACGCCTGAAAAGTTTGGGTTTCGGTTTGAAATTCTACTGCGTCTCTGCAAAGAAATATACGCCTGCTTGGGAAGAAAACTGGCCGATCCAAATCCTGGCCAAGACCGACACCCAGGTCCGTTTTGCAGCAGCCGTTCCCTTGGATCAGATGGATCAGGCCGCACTCCCGCTGAATGAAGCCCAATTCCCGGAACAACCGGCCTCTGCACTGGCCGCACAAGTTCTGGCTGTTGAAAAACGCCTGGACGAAATTTCAGCGCTGATCGCCGGATTGAAACAGCGGATTCCGGATCTGGAAGCAGAAGCCGGTCTGCTGCAGGAAGAGCTGGACCGCTACCTGGCGCAAGCTGCCGTGTTGCGGGAAGGTGAAGACAGCATCTGTGTGCTGGAAGGGTTTGCCCCGACCGAAAACGACGCTGCACTGAAGGCCTTTTTTGATACGACCGATGCGTACTACGAACAAGAGGCTGCCTGCTCGGAAGACAATCCTCCCGTGAAGCTGAAGAACAATTTCTTCTCCCGCCTGTTCGAACCGATCGGTGACCTGTACATGCTCCCCAACTACGGAGAACTGGACGTCACCCCCTATTTTGCACCGTTCTACATGCTCTTCTTCGGACTCTGTCTCGGAGATATGGGTTATGGACTGGTTCTGCTGTTGGCGGGTGCGCTGGTTTCCTGGAAAGTTCCCTCTTTCCGGGGTTATGCCAACCTGGTGATGCTGCTGGGTATCGGATCCATGCTGATGCCGGCCTTGAGCGGTACGTTCTTCGGAGCCAAGATTTATGACATCATCCATTTCCCGCAAAACATCAAGGAATTCTTCTTCTCCGATTTGAAGATGTTCTGGTTTGCCATCATTTTCGGGATTTTCCACATCATTGTGGCCCGGCTGATCAATGTCATTTACCTGACAAAGACCAAAGGCCTCAAATACGGTCTGGCCAACCTGGGATGGATCCTGGTCATCATTTGGTGTACCTTTGCTTATGCAGGTTCCCAAATGGGTGAAACCCTGCTTCCGTCTGCAGTCGGCACACCGATGGCCCTGATCGGACTGGCCTTGATCCTGTTCTTCTCCAAAACAGAGGGCAACATCTTCTCCCGCCTGTTCGGAGGGGTAACCGCCTTGTACGACATCACCGGTGTGTTTGGCGACGTGCTCTCTTACATCCGGTTGTTCGGTCTGGGAACAGCAGGGGGGATCCTCGGATTGGTGGTCAATTCGATCGCCCTGCAAATGACCGGCATCCCCTACATTGGTTGGGGCTTGACCGTCATTGTACTGATCATCGGTCACATCGCGGTGCTCGGCCTCTCCTGCTTGGGAGCTTTCGTTCACCCGTTGCGTCTGACCTTTGTGGAATTTTACAAGAATGTGGGCTTTGAAGGTGGCGGACGTGCTTACCGGCCCTTGAAAAAAGAACAAAACAAACAATAATAAAAACTACTAAAACTAATTCATTATGGAAAATTTACCTTTGTTTTTGGCATACACAGGAATGGCTGTGATGCTTGCAGTAGCCGGTATCGGTAGTGCTATCGGTGTAACCGTCAGCGGTAACGCAACAATCTCCGCACTGAAGAAAAATCCCGACATGTTCGGTAAAGCAATGATTCTTTGCGTGCTCCCGTCAACTCAAGGTCTGTATGGTTTTGCTGGTTTCTTCTTGATGCTCAGCAGCCTCCAAGCTGATGCCGCCATCACCTTGAACGAAGGTCTGGCCATGTGTGTTTCCGGTCTGGCTTGCGGTATCGTAGGTTTCTACTCTTGCCTCCGTCAATCCGGTCTGGTTGCCAATGGTGTAAACGAAATGGGTAATGGTCAGGACGTGTTTGCAAAAACCATGATTTTGGCCGTATTCCCTGAGTTGTATGCAATTTTGGCCTTCGCTGCTGCCTTCTTGGCATTGCCGTAATCCTGAGCCATCAACAAAAAAAGAAGACTGACTAACCTTGTCAATAGGACAGATTAGTCAGTCTATTTTTATTTGCCCAAGCACGGTCGGGGATCCTTTCGTGCTGCCGGGCCTATGGAGCCAACGAATTAGTGGCAACCGGAGCAACCGGAGCAGCATTCTCCGTCGCAATCGTGTTGTGCGCGTTCGCCGTGCAGACCGTTTTTCAATTCGGATTCAGTCGCCTCGCGTACGGTCACAATTTCACCGGTGAAGTGCAGTTCTTTGCCGGCCATCGGGTGATTGAAGTCCATCAGTACGGTTTCAGGACGGATTTCAGCCACTTTACCTTGTACCATACCGCCCATGGAGTTCATCATCGGAATGATGTTGCCCACTACGAGCAGGTCTTCGCGCAGAACGCCATCAATTTCAAAGACGTTCTTCGGCAGTTCCACCAGGGCTTCCGGATTTACCGGACCATAACCTTCTTCTGCAGAGAGGTGGAAATCAAAGGTATTGCCAACTTCAAGACCCAGAATATTTTCTTCAAACTTGGGAAGCAGGTAGCCTGCGCCAAAAATAAAACCAAGGGGATTTTCTTTGGTAGTCTGATCAGCAACCTGATCCTCTACGTGCAAGGTGTAGATCAACTCTACGACTTTGTTCTGTTCAATTTTCATGTCAATTATTGTTTTGTGTTATACCATTCAGTTTCGGATTGTGCCGGATCTACTGCAGGGATACTCCCTCAAAAGCCAGCGAGGGGATCCGCCAGCGGGCAGCTTCCCGGCTATCGGTCCCGACTGCACAAATTCTGGACCACAAAGATAATAAGTTCCCGGATATATTCATCTCCCGAATCGGATATTGGGGCAAACCATTTTCAAAATAAATACCTTCCACCCCAAATGAAAAATCTCCGGTCGCCCCATTGCTGTTGCCCCCATTGAAGGAAGTAATCAGAACCCCTCGTCCCAATTGCTGCATCATCGCGGTCACATCAGGGGCTCCGAAGGGTTCCAGTACGGGTACAGAAATACCTTCAATGGTCGGCTGCATCTGCAGTTTTGTGGCCGTATACGTATTCAGGAACCAGGTCCGGACGACTCCATTCTCAATAATGGCGCGCGGACGGGTGGCCAAGCCTTCGCTATCAAAATAACGGCTTCCCATCGCACCGAAGGTCCAGGGTTCATCCCGCAAGGAAAGACGTTCGGAAAATACCTGCTTGCCCAACGAATCCACCAGGAATGAATTTTGCTGATGGATAGAAGCGCCAGACAGAGCGGTCAACACCGGTGACAGCAACCGTGAGGCCACCGAATTCTCCAGAATGATGTGGTGATTTCCCCCTGCCAGTGAACGAGGGTCCAACATCCGGCAAGCCCTCTTCCAGGCCGTCTCTCCACAAGCTTTCGGGTCGAGGCGGTCAAAAAACTGCGACGCCTCGTACCACCAGCCCTGCGGCTTTTCATCGTCTTTTCCCCGGATGGAACATTCGGCACTCAGGGTATAGTAGGTCTGTGCTGCACTTCCTTCGAAGCCCAACGAGTCCACCACATGGTATTGCTCCACGCTTTCCCCATATTCCACTTCCGAAGCGATGATCCGGTCTGCAGGTTTGCCCGACAACTGATCCGCAACAGCCTGCAATTTCTCTTTTTTGGCAGCTTCCGGCACCGAATCAAAAGCCGGATCGTATTGTCCCAGATCCGGACAATTGCCGCGATAAAGCAAAGATGGATCCGGTAAACGGTAAGCCGGATCAGGGGTCAACAGCCGTACCGAATCTGCGGCCCTGCGGACAAAAGCCTCAACATCCTCCCGTTCCAGGCGGTTGGTGGAAAAACTCCCGTAGCGGCCATCCTGGTACAACTGGATGGACAAAGAGGCTCCTGCTGCATACTGCAAGCGGTCCATTTTTCCACAAAGCAGGGACCAGGCCCGTTGGAGGCCTTCCGAATGGGTGATACGGGCCCCCTCCATTCCGCATGCCATTGCGGTTTCCAGTGCTGTCTGTGCTATGTTTCTGTTCATGATATACCTCCCACATTCAATTCGCGGATCAGGACAGTCGGCATACCGCACGATACGGCACAATATTGTTCCTTGCTACAAGTCCATGTTCCATTATCAATTTTCAGCTGATCGGCTACACCGACGATATCCGCCAAAGCCCGCGGGCCATTACCAATGATGTTGGTATCTTTGATCGGACGGGTCAGGCGCCCATCTTCAATCAGGTAACCGGATTTTACATAAAAGGTAAAATCCCCCACCCCGATCTGCACCTGACCATTGGAGAAATGGTCCACATAAATGCCTTTTCGGATATCCCGGATCAGGTCCTGTTCCCGAGCCTTGCCGGCTTCCATATAAGTGGCACGCATACGGGGCAACGGCATGTAGCGGAAAGATTCCCGGCGACCATTCCCGGTCGGGGCTACCCCATAATAGTTCGCACTGATGCGATCATGCAGATAAGAAGTCAGGATCCCATCCTCTACCATCACCGTACGTTGACCGGCCACTCCCTCATCATCAAAGTTCACAGCCCCACGATTGGCCGGTAGGGTCCCGTCATCCACAATGGTAATCCCTGCCGGACACACCCGTTGTCCCATCTTGTCCGAAAAGACCGAGGTCCCTTTGCGGTTAAAATCTGCTTCAAATGCGTGTCCCATGGCCTCGTGCAGCAGGATACCGCTTCCTCCGGCCCCCATCACGACAGGCATCACCCCACCAGCAGGCTGTACCGCCTCCATCATCCGCGAACAACAGGTCACCACTTCTTCGGCCAGTTCCTCACGCAGCTGGGGTGTCAGTGCTTCTGCACCCGATCGAAAACTCCGGGATGAACTGAAATTCTCCACACGGCTGCCTTCTTTCATGATGCAGGACAACGACAAGGAAACCATCGGACGTTCATCCGTATGCTGCAGTCCTTCGGAATTCCAGAAAAAGATCCTGGAATGGGAATGCGACAATCGGGCTATGACTTTCAGAATCCGGGAATCACGGCTACGGACCAGCTCATCCAGTTCCTTGAGAAATTCTTTCTGCTGCAGGACCGGACAGGTGTCCCAGGTTTTCAGGACGGGATAGAGGTTGCGCGCTGCGGTCAAGGTCACAGGTTGGGGCGCAACATAAGAACGCTGGGACTGCCGGGCAATCGAAGCGGCCATCTGCGCAGCCGAACGGATGCTCTCCAGGTCCGTCTTTTCCGCATAGGCATAACCGGTCATTTCTCCGGACAGTACCCTCACCCCCACACCATAATCGACGTGAGACCCTACGGAGCTCACCTCCCCGTCGCGAAGCATCAGATCATCGGAGGTACTGTATTCAAAATAAAAATCAGCATAGTCACCGCCCCGCTCCAAAGCAGTGGCGGTCAGCTGGGTCAATTCTTCCGGGCCTACCCCAAAAAAACGGTAAGCCTGATTCAAAGAAAAAGAAGATGCCCGCCTGGCGGGAGCATCTTCTATGATCAGTTGGGTTTCTTTCATTTTGTTCGGTAGCAGAGTAAACAAAAATCAGATTTCAGTTGCTTTGACTTTCACAACCTGTCCTTTTTGGGAAAAGGCCAGTTCTGAGTCATCTTTCTTTTTCTCCTGAACGAGTTTTTGAAACGCAAGATTCAACCCGCTAAGGATATTGTCTCTTATTTCACGTGTTTCTAATTCGCTCATAACAGTTGAACAATTGGTTAAATAAGGTTTTGTTATGCACTTTTGTTGTAATCCCTTTTCCGCCTTCCACTATCACCTCGGGAGAGTTGGAATTGTCAATCAGCATCCAATATTCGCACACCGGCAGGTACAGGTCAAACAAGTGACGGATACCCAAATCGTAGCGTCTGCGTATGGTCTTTTCGTTGACATTGTGTCCACCGGATTTGACGCGGAGACGAACCCGCTCAATCGCCAGTTCCGGAACATTCAGCCAAAAGAACAACAGCGTCACTACATAGCCCTTCTCCTGAGCGTCACGGATGATGTTCAGATGCGTCCGGGTAGCCAATGTCGTTTCCATTGCAAAATCCCTACCGTTGGTCAGCAGATCCGCCACCCGTTCCAACAAAATCCGGCCAGCCTGTATGGCAGCACTTTCCGGGGAAAAGGGGGAAATTCCTTTTGCTATCTCGTCTGCATTTACAAATTCCGTACAACTCAACATTTCAGGTAGGATTGTATAGGAAGCCGTTGTCTTGCCAGCTCCATTACAACCTGAAATGATGAATAGTTTCGGCATAATAGTTTACAACTCGAAACAAAGATACAATTTTCTTTTCTAAAGAACAAGAATTCCTCGGATTATTTTAGTCAGTTTAGTTCGATGCAATCGAAAGGGCGACCCGGATGCCGTCCAGGGCCGAGGAAACAATGCCTCCGGCATAGCCGGCTCCTTCACCGCAAGGATAGACGCCCGGACAGGAAAGATGCTCCAGGGTTTCGGGATCCCGGGGCATGCGCACCGGGGAAGAAGTCCGGGATTCGACCGCCAGCAACAAGGCTTCTGAGGTATAGTATCCCCGGATCTTTCGGTCAAACTCCGGAAAAGCTTTCCGCAGACGGTCCGCGACAAAAGAGGGAAAAATCTCGTGCAGGGGTTGGGACGAAGTGCCGGGATGATAAGAGGACTTGGGCAGGTCCGCAGAGACCTTGCGACGCACAAAATCCGTCATCCGCTGTGCTGGAGCACGCAAAGATTCAGTGACACGAAACATGTTCTGTTCGACCTCCTGCTGGAAACGGAGGGCGGCAAGTGGCCCATACTGCCGATAATCCGTCAGATCTTCCGGTTCGACTGCCACCACAATTCCGGCATTGGCCCATTTGGACGAACGGCTGGAATTGGACATCCCATTGAGTACCTGTTCACCCGGGGCGGTAGCTGAAGGAATGAGCAAGCCTCCCGGACACATGCAGAAAGAGAAAACCCCCCTCCCCTCCACCTGGGTCACCAGGGAATATTCTGCCGGAGGGAGATAAGGTTGGTACATACCGTGGTAACGCGCATGGTTGATCAGGGACTGCGGGTGTTCTGCCCGGACACCGAGCGCAAATCCTTTGGCTTCCAACGACCAGCCCTGGTCCTGGAAGAATTCATAAATTTCCTTGCCGGAATGGCCGGTGGCCAAAACCACATAACGGGCTTCAAAAATCTCTGTCCCACCGGGCTGATCCACACAAGCGGCAATCACCTGCCATCCGGCAGCGGTTTTCTGCAGACGTTCTACCCGACGGTTGAAATGGTATTCACCACCGTGCTGCTCTATGCAATGCCGGATGTTCTCAATGATGGCAGACAGCTTGTCGCTGCCGACATGAGGATGGGCTTCCAAGAGGATCTGCTCTTGGGCGCCGAAGTTGACCAGCTGCTCCAGCACCTCATAAATGTCTCCCCGCTTGGATGAACGGGTATAGAGTTTCCCGTCGGAAAAAGTACCGGCTCCACCTTCTCCAAAACAATAATTCGAATCGGAATTGACCAGACCTTCCCGGGAGAGTTTTGCCATGTCGAATTTGCGCTCATGCACATCCTTTCCCCGTTCCAACAACAAGGGACGAAAGCCCAGCTCCAAGAGTTTGAGGGCACAGAAAAGCCCTGCAGGTCCCGTTCCGACCACAATCACCGGTTCAGCGGAACGGACATCCTGATAGACAAATCTGCGTCGCGGGGCAGGCCCCGGTTCTCCAACCGCATAACCCACCAGCCGGTAACGGTATTGGATTTCTTTTCCCCGGGCATCCAGGGAACGTTTGATGGGAACGACAGTGGCAACACGAGCCTCGGGCAATCCCATCGCGCGGGCTGCTGCCCGACGGAAATCCGCCTCGGCTGGCACACGGGCCGCCGGAAAAGACACTTCAAACTCCTTCATAATTCGGTCTAATGATAATCCAACGCACGGGAGATCGGTGCCAGGTCCAATTCAGCACGCGATCCGTTGCGATATTTGTACAAGCCAGTGATGGCAATCATAGCCGCATTGTCTGTGGTGAACTTGAACTCCGGCACATGCGTCCGCCATCCCCGCTTTTTACCCTCTTCCACAATGCGTTCCCTCAGTCCGGAGTTGGCCGAAACACCACCGGCAATGGCCACTTCCCGAATGCCGGTCTGCTTGACCGCTTTCAAGAGCTTGTCCATCAGGATATCAATCAGTGTACGCTGGTAGGAAGCGCAGATATCGGCCTGGTTGTTTACGATAAAATCCGGATCGAGGGCCACCTGGTCCCGCAGAAAATACAGGAGCGACGTCTTGACACCGCTGAAACTGTAGTTCAAGTCCGGAATCCGGGGTTTGGCAAAAACAAACCGATGCGGATCTCCGGTCTTCGCCAGGCGGTCGATCACCGGTCCTCCGGGATAGCCCAAACCCATGATCTTGGCACATTTGTCAAAGGCCTCTCCAACGGCATCATCAATGGTATGGCCAATCACTTCATAGGTCAGGTAGTCATCCACGCGGACAATCTGCGAATGCCCGCCGGAGACCAGCAATGCCAAAAAAGGAAAACGGGGCGGCTCCTTGAATTGGCCCGGTTGTTGAATAAAATGGGACAAGATATGACCTTGCAAATGATTGACTTCCACCAACGGTTTTCCTATGGCGACCGAGAGCCCCTTGGCAAACGAGGTACCCACAAGCAACGAACCCAACAAACCGGGTCCGCGCGTAAAGGCGATGGCATCTATCTCTGCCAAGGTCACACCGGCTTGCACCAGGGCCTGATGGACCACCGGCACAATGTTCTGCTGATGCGCACGGGAAGCCAGCTCCGGAATCACACCACCGTACTGCTGATGGACCTGTTGGGAAGCCATCACGTTGGACAAAAGGACTTCATCCCGCAGAACCGCAGCAGACGTATCATCACAAGAAGATTCTATACCTAAGATCAGATGCGACATAATCCAATAAATTTTGTGCAAATCTACTCATAAAATATGAATCATATTGGATAATTTTTAAACAGTTCCTAACTTTGTTATTTAAAAAGCATCATCATCAAAGCACTGAAAAAAATACTCATCGGTCTGCTGATTGTTCTGGGATTTCTCCCTTTGTTCGGATCCTGGGCCATGCAGATGCCTTCTTTCCAGACCTGGGCAGGCAAGAAGGCTACGGCCTTGCTGAACAAGCACATTGACGGGACGGCTCAGATCGATCGCGTGATGATTGTTTTTTTCAACAAGATCATCATCAAAGATGCCGTCATCCTGGGTACGCCCGGAGACACCTTGGCCAGTATCAACAAGCTGTCGGTCAGCTTCTCCCCGACCCGTCTGCTGCGGGGCGACCTGCACTTGAACCGCATCAGCATCCGTGGAGGCTCCTTCCGCTACCAGGTGGAAGACCAGCAGGGGATGTCCAATGTCTTCCGTATTTTCCGCATTCCAAACACGCCCTCTGAAAGTGACAGCCCGATGGTCTTTCCCCGTCTGGGCATCGGAGAACTCCGCATACGGGACTTCCGCTTTGTCCTCTACGACCCTTTTGTTCCCAAAATCGGGGACCCCGAGTGCATTGATTTCAGCGACCTGGACCTGTCCGGCATCGATATCCGGGCCAGCCGCATCGAGATGGGGGAAGAAGGGATGTTTGCGCAAGTTCACTCCGTCAAAGCCCTCGACAAAAGCGGGTTTGAAGCAGTCCAAGTCAAGGGGTCCTTTGCTTTCTATCCCGGAAAGGAAGCCCGGATTGAAGACCTATATGCCGATGACGGAATTTCCCGGATTCATGCCGATTATTTATCTTTTGGCTTCAGACGAGGTTCCGACTGGGGGGATTTTCTGGACCGCATCGTATTGGGAGCGGATTTTCACGACAGTTACTTGGATTTCAAAACATTGGGGAAAATCAGTCCTGAGCTGAAAAACAACCCGCTGTACCTGCACCTGGACG
>CALCYB010000195.1 GCA_937906485.1 uncultured Rikenellaceae bacterium | reverse complement strand
TATTCCGATGATCCCGTGATCGTTCTCACCGAGATCACAAACGAATGCGATATTTTCGGAAAATTCCACCTGACGGTCCAACCAGGCGCCCTCCGGGTAGGGCTGAATGCCCGGCCATGTACCGGACAACTGCATGGAACAGCAATTGACCTGATAGGACAAACGGCCTTCTTTCCAGATCTGTCCGCCGTCCTGAGCCGTACCCAGTCCTTGGACATAGACCGAAGATCCCTGACGGAAAGAATAATAGAGTCCGTCGGGAGCAACCCACAATCCCGGTATCGTTCTTCTGTAAAGCGAAGGGTCTTCCTTAACGCAACCAACGGCCAACCCGAGGCCAAGGGCCAGGGTAAGCCATAAAATTGTTCGGGATCGTTTTGTCTTCATCGGGGCAGACTAATTCTTTTCCAGGTATTGGGACAAAGCCTCTGCTATAGACGGACATTCGGGCGTCGGAGCCATAATCTCAATGGTCAGTCCTGCATCGGTAACGGCTTTGGCTGTCGTCGGGCCAAAGGTTGCAAACTTCAGATCGCCTTGCTGAAATTCCGGGTAATTCTCTTGAAGCGACTTCACATCCAGCGGGCTGTAAAAAACCACCAGCTGATAATGGTTCAAATCCAATGTGGACAAATCGCTGCTGACTGTCTTGGTCAGGACCACTTGCTGGTATTTGAGCTTGGCTTTGGTGAACAGTTTGAAAATGTCAGGTTTGGCGTTATCGGTGGTTGCAATCAGGAAATTTTCCGCTTTATGCTTGGTACCGATGCTGGTGATGATCGAATCCAGGGTCCCGTTTCCAAAGAAAATCTTTCGCTTGCGATAGACGATGTGCTTTTGGAGGTACAGGGCGATGGCTTCTGTCGAACAAAAATACTTCATGGTTTCGGGCACGACAACGCGAGTCTCCTCACAGATTTTGAAAAACGCGTCGATAGCAGATTTGGCCGTAAAAACCACTGCAGTATAATCCAGGATAGCAATCCGTTGTGCTCGGAACTCCCTTGATGAAATCTGTTGGACCGTAAAGAACGGAACAAAGTCAACAGAGACATCGTGTCGGGCAATAATGTCGTTATACGGCGATCCGTTGGCAGGTTTAGGTTGCGAAATCAGGATATTTTTAATGCTCATAAATCAAGTAACTTTACACTGGTGCCGATCCACAATGCCGGCGCTAAAAATTCAAGGGTGCAAAGATACAAAATTGTCAAGAAAAACGGCACTCTGCCCGCAAGAAAAACTTTCATCAGGTAGCCCAGATACAAGACATACAGGACAATCATACCGGTTCCAACCAGCCAACGCACATCGGAAAAACAAGTGGAGAGCACCAGCCAGACGACCATCAGCGAAAAGAAAGGATAAGTGATTCCGGCCACATCCTGGAACAGGTCCCGGTATCCGGTGGCCAATCCCAACAAGTCCGACAAGATACGACGGACCAAAAAATAAGCGAACGTCCCCCCGACCACCATCAGCAACGGCCTCCACCATCCCGGCGAGGAAAAGTCGGTTGAAATGATCTGGAAATGGTATAGAACAGCCAACAGAAGGAATGACAAGAAGACCACCAGCAGTGAACGAAATACACGAAACTGAAGACGATGGTCAATCTTCTGGATATCCGCTTTATACAATAGTGAGCTATAGAACAGGCGAAAAAACGCCGGCAGCGATTTACGGAAGATCAGCAGCAGGAAAAAGAACAGCAGCAGGGAGATCCCCACAAACTCCTGCAACGAATAATCCAGACCAGCCGGCAAAGCCGACAGATCCGGAACACAATACCGACCGCCCCAAGCTTCTTCCATATCAGTTTCCCCGTACTACACGATAACCCTTGGCCTGCAACAAGTCCACCAGACGGTCCCGGAAATCCCCTTGGATCAGAATCTCCCCATCCTTGGCACTACCTCCAACGCCACATTTGCCTTTCAATTCCTTGGCCAAGTCCGACAAGTCCTGGCCGCTACCTACAAATCCCTTGATCAGGGTCACCTGTTTACCGCCACGGTTACGACGGTCAATGCCCACAATCAGTTTCTGCTTGGCCGGGGGCAGGGTTTCCACCTCCTGCTGCTGCGGCACGTCATACCGATAATCGGGATTTGTCGAAAAAACGACGCCCAGACGCTCCTTCCAGTCCTCTTGTTGTTTTGCCATGTTGTTTCTTTTTTCGTAAAAGTAAATTATTTTCCATTCTCGCGCAAATTTTCAATTCCATATTCAGATTTTCACTACTTTTGTTTTTAATATGGATACTCGAAAATTCACCCTTATCAACCGGATTACGGCAACGGTCGTGCTGATCATTGCTGCACTCACCTACCTGCTGACCATGGAACCCACCACCAGTTTCTGGGATTGTGGGGAATTCATTGCCTCATCTTACAAACTCGAAATCGGGCATCCTCCGGGAAACCCTGTTTTCCAATTGTTCGGACGTTTCTTCACGATGTTTACCGATGCGGAACATGCGGCTTTGGCCATGAATGTCATGAGCGCCCTCTGTTCGGCATTCACCATTTTCTTCTTGTACCTGACCATCGTCCATCTGGCCCGCCGGATTTTTGAAAAGAACGTTGCGGGACTGGGCGACCTGCAGCCCGGACATTTTCTGGCAATCATTGGCTCCGGCATCGTTGGCGCATTGGCCTACTGCTGGTCCGACACATTCTGGTTCTCCGCCGTTGAGGGAGAGGTTTACGCGATGTCCTCCCTGTTTACCGCTGTGGTCTTCTGGGCCATGCTCAAATGGGAAGAAGAAGCGGACCAACCCTACGCCAACCGCTGGATCATCCTCATTTTCTTCCTGATGGGACTTTCCATCGGGGTCCATCTGCTCAACCTGCTGACCATTCCGGCTCTGACCTTCATCTGGTATTACCGAAAGGTCAAGACCCAGAATACCAAGAATGCCATCCTCGCCCTTTGCGGGTCAGCGGTGCTGCTGGCGGTAATCCTCTACGGAATCATTCCTTTCCTCCCGAAACTGGCAGCCTATGTAGACCTGTTCTTTGTCAACACTTTGGGTATGAAATTCAATACCGGTGCTGTCATTTTCCTCATCCTGGTACTGGTAATGACCGTAGCCGCCCTGATCTACACCCGCCGCAAGGAAAAAGTATGGGCCAACACCGGTCTGCTGGCATTTCTGATGATCTTCATCGGCTACCTGCCCTTCTGCATCATCGTCATCCGCTCTTCGGCCAAAACGCCGACCAACGAATACCAGCCTGACAATCCGTTCACCCTGGTCCGCTACTTGAGCCGGGAACAATACGGCAGCAATCCGCTGATTTATGGGGAGACCTTCGCCTCCATGCCCGACGAAATCGATTCTCCGACCTACTATACCCCGCTGGGAGACCAGTATTACAAAGCACCCGGCAGTTACCAATACCATTTCCCGGCCGACGCCAAGATGCTTTTCCCCAGAATGTGGAGCCGCGACCCGCACCATGTCAATTTCTACAAATCATACATGAATGGCAACGGACGCGTTCCTCAAGGGGCACAGGAACGGATGCCCTCCATGGGTGAAAACCTCCGCTATTTCTTCAATTACCAGATCAACTGGATGTACACCCGCTACTTTATGTGGAACTTTGCCGGCCGTCAGAACGACCTGCACGGACAGGTTCCGGGTGATCCGATCCGGGGTAACTGGGAAAGCGGCATCGGTTTTATTGACCGGATGCGTCTGGGAGACCAGAGCGACGGTCCGGACTACATTGTCAACAGTGCCTCCAAGAACCACTACTACCTGCTGCCGCTGCTGCTGGGACTGATCGGCCTCTTCTTCCAATGGAAAAAGGACAAACAGAACGCCTGGGTTACGACCCTACTCTTCCTGCTGACCGGTCTGGCCATCGTGGTGTACCTCAACCAGCCGCCCTATCAGGTGCGTGAACGGGACTATGCCTATGCGGGTTCTTTCTACACCTTCTCCATCTGGATCGGACTTGCGGTGACCGCACTCTATGCCTGGGCCCTGCGATTCTCCAAGGACGAACAGCAACGCAGCCTGGCTGCCGTAGGTGTCAGCGCACTGACTTTACTGGTACCCATCCAGATGGCAGCTCAGAACTGGGACGACCACGACCGTAGCGGCCGCTACACCGCCAGAGACCTTGCTTACAACTATTTTGCAAGCACCGACCCCAATGCCATCCTGGTCACCCACGGCGACAACGACACCTTCCCGCTCTGGTACCTGCAGGAGGTCGAAGAACAACGTCCCGACCTGCGGGTAGTCAACACCTCCCTGCTGGGTACAGACTGGTACATTGACCAGATGAAATACAAGATGTACGATTCAGAGCCGCTGCCCATCAGCATTGACCGGAAAGACTACCTGTACGGCACCAACGAATTCCCGCCGATCATAGAACGTTTCAACCGGCCCATCCTGCTGAAAGAATTCATTGAACTGTACAAGGATCCCCGCATCCGTGTCAACCAGTACGGCCGTGAATCCCCGTATTTTGCTGCGCGCCAACTTGTACTGCCTGTCAACAAAGAGAACGTCATCAAATACGGCATTGTCCCGGAAAAAGACCGGGATCAGATCCTGGACAGCCTGGTACTGCAGATTCCCACGGACAAAGGCGAACTGACCAAACCCGAATACATCATCCTGGACATCCTCGCCCATTATGACTGGGACCGTCCCATTTACTTCCTCTCCCTGGGAGGTGACCTGAACATCGGCATCCGGGATTACCTGGAATACGATGGTTTTGCCTACAAACTCGTACCGATTGCCAGCCGTCCCAGCTACATGGAACCCAAATACATCAATGCCGACAAGCTCTATCACCGGATCATGAACGAATACCGATGGGAAAGCCTGTATGCCGATGACATCCACATTGACTACCAGAATCTTTCTACATTCAATGGATTGATCCGCAACCTCTTTACTCAGGTTGCCAGTGCCTTGTACGACGAAGGCAAGACCCAGCAGTGTCTGGAAGTCCTGGACCGCATGCAGGAAGTCATGCGGACCGACTACTACCCGCTGAATACCTGCGCTTTCCCCTCCTACAACGAGCTGGCGGTACTGAAAGCCATTGACCTGTATTACGCTTGTGGAGCCAAAGAAAAGGCAAGAGCCATGGCCGATGCCTTTGCCGATGAGACGGCCGCCGCCATCCGCCTGTTCGCAACCCCGCACCGTGAAGCATTCCTCTCTTTCTCGGACCTGCAACAAGCCCTGGACTGCTACTACCAACTGATGGATATCGTGGAATACCAAGGTGATGGCGAAAGACTGCCGGAATACGAAGCCCGCATTGAGTTTCTCACCCGAATGATTCGGGAAGCAGAAGAGGCTAATCGTGCGAACGCATCCACTCGCTGAGTGATGCGCAGGCGTGGCCTGCTTCCATCAGACCGACTTCCCGGTCGAAGAAATTGGCCAGGGAAGACCGGTACTGCGAAAGATCAAAACTGCGGATGACTGAAATCAACTCCTCTTCCGTTTCTGCCAACGGGTAGGGGAGTTTTTTCATGTCAAAGTAGAAACCGCGGTCATAAGCGTGCCGGTCCACAGCGTACAGCAGACAAGGCTTCAGGGTCATGGAATAATCAAACATCGAACTGGAATAGTCAGTAATCAACAAATCGCTGATGCACAACAATTCCTGCATATCATGATAACGTGTCACATCCATGACCTTCGGATGATTGATCAGCGAAGAGACATCCGCTTTTCCGATCAGCAGCGGGTGCATGCGCAGGAGCACCGTTACCGGAGATCCGTCAAAAAACCGTTCCAGCTCGGGAATCACACGCTGCCAGTCAATCCGATAGGGCTCCAGAGAATGGTCTGTACGGAAAGTAGGCGCATACAATACCAGTTTTTCCTGCTGCGCAATGCCATATTGCCGACCCACCTTCTCACGCATAGGGACATGCAGCTGCGACTTGAAAAAAATATCGTTTCGGGGTATTCCCTCCTGCAGCACCTCTCCCCCGTACCAGAACCGGTTTTTTACCAGTTCTGTCTGAAAACGGCAACCGGAGATCATCAGGTCACAGACTTTTGAATCCAGACGGGCCTTCTTGAGGTAACTCAACGAGAGCACCCCTTCTGCATCCTGCTCAATTTTCTTCAAGGCCACTCCCCCGTGCCAGAGCATCAGGTACCGCTGTCCGGGACGCTTGCGCCAATAGATCTTGTAGGGATCTGTCCGGGCATTGGTCACCAGGAACTGTGCTGTATTGACCAGCAGGAAATACCGCCAGGATCGAAAACGTACCTGACGGATCCTCGGATCAAGGTCCCGGGTGTTGATGGATTTGCGGAAAACCCAATAAATCTCAAAATCCGGATCATTTTCCAACAAGTACTCGGTCAGGTAACGCGGATTACAACTGTATTGTTTGAAATTGTAGGACCAACACATGACCCGACCTTTGACCACCGGACAACAAAGACGGACACCCGCTGAAAGCAGGTTGCCGAATGCTTTTCCGATTCTTCCCAATCCCCAGGCCAATTCTGCAGCAATGTTCTTCATCGTTACTTCAATTCATCATGAAAACCTCCCCAAAAGTAACCAATTGGTTTATTATGTGGAAAAAAATGTATAATTTTACAGATTATAACGAGGATATCGGGATGACAATGACACAGTATAACCCGGAGGGGTCTGCCTTGCGCCGAGATCAGATGGAACTCCTTCGTATGCTTCAGGTGGTAGACCGGATTTGCAAAGAACACCATATTCCCTGGTGGCTGAGTTCCGGAACGTTGCTCGGTGCAGCAAGGCATCAGGGCTTCATTCCCTGGGACGATGATGTGGACATCGTACTGCTCCACAAGGATTACCTCAGACTCGAAAAGATCCTCTGCACCCTGGAAAGCGACGAATTTGTATTCCACTGCATGAAGACGGATGTGGAGTACGTGAATGCTTTCGGCAAATTCCGGAAAAAGCACGGACGTATCCAGGTCAACAACCGTCGTTACGATTACTACAAATGGAAAGGCATCGGTCTGGACATCTTCGCCATTGAAAAGACCAGCTACTTTTCGGCACTTGTGGCCAAAACCCTTTACAAAAGTTGTCAGAACCTCACGAGTCATATCCGGACGGATGCCATCCGCCGCCCCCTGATCCGGTTGATCGAATTCGTCAATTTCACATTGCTCCATCCGGTACTGCGTCTGATCGGCAAGATCAACCCCAGGCAGGAATACCACTACACCCTGGGAACCGGTTGGCCCAAACATACATTTTTTATGGAAAACACCTTCCCGTTGACGACAACGGATTTTGAAGGTATCCAATTTCCGGTACCCCAGAACATGGATGCTTACTTGACCCATGTTTACGGAGACTGGAGAAAACTGCCCTCCGAAGAAACCATCCGAAAATCCATCCATTGCCAGGAATACCGGAACGAGATCTTCGGTCAGGCCTAACCCCCTGCTGGATATGAAAAAAGTCATTACTTACGGCACATACGACCTGCTGCATGAAGGCCACCTGCGCTTATTGCAGCGTGCCAAGGCATTGGGAGATTACCTGATTGTCGGGGTGACCAATGACAATTTTGACCGCGAACGCGGCAAACTCAACGTGCACAACAATGTGCTCGAACGTGTGGATGCTGTACGCGCCACCGGACTGGCTGATCAGATCATCATCGAAGACTATGTCGGCCAAAAAATTGATGACATCCAGAAATACGACGTGGATATCTTTGCCATCGGCTCGGACTGGGAAGGGAAATTCGACTACCTGAATGAATACTGCCAGGTCGTCTACCTGCCTCGCACAGAAGGCATTTCTTCCACCTTGCTCCGCTCCCGCTGCGAGCAGGTCATCCGCATCGGAGTGGTCGGTTGTGGCCGCATCGCGCAACGTTTTGTCACGGAAAGTGAAGTGGTCAACCGGGTGCAGATTCAGGCCTATTATGACATCAACCCCCAGGCGGCCTCCCAACTGGCAGCCCTCCATCCGGCCACGGTCTGCAACTCCTACGAAGAGCTTGTCCGGCAGGTGGATGCCGTATACATTGCGACACCTCACCTGTCGCATATGCACCAGGCCCGGTACGCCCTGCAACAAGGACGCCACGTTCTGTGCGAAACCCCGCTTGTCCTCAACGGGGATCAGGCCCGAGAACTCTTCCAACTGGCAGCCGCGCAGAAACTGGTGCTGCTGGAGGCCAACAAGACGGCCTACAGCCCGGCCTTCAACCACTTGGTGACACTGGTCAAAAGCGGATTGATCGGAGATGTGGTCGGCATTGACGCTTCTGAATCCAAACTCTGGGGAGAAGAAAACCTCAAACGCGAGCTTGATCCCGACCAGGCCGGTGGCTCTCTCTACGAAATGGGCTCCTATCCCCTGCTGCCCATTGTCAAGCTGCTGGGTATTGACTACCGCAACCTCAACCTATACAGCCGGATGAACGAAAACCAGGTGGACGTCTATACGCGTGGCATCCTGCGGTTTGACAACGCTGTAGCCTCCTTCCAGCTGGGCTTGGGGGTAAAGACCGAAGGCAACCTGGTCATTTCGGGGACCCAAGGCTACATCTACGTCCCTTCTCCCTGGTGGAAGACCGACTACTTTGAAATCCGCTACGAAGACCAGAACAAAAACAAAAAATACTTTTACTCGTGGGATGGAGCCGGACTCCGGTACGAGATCCAGGAATTTGCCTCCTGCATCATCAATCACCGGAATTCTTCCCGACTGAGCCCGCGCGAAAGCATCTTCATGGCAGACATCCTGCAACAGTTCGGTGAACGAAAAAATTTCTTCCAGTTATGAAACGGATAGTGATTGTAGGCGGAGCCGGAGGAATCGGACTGTCCCTGGCCCATCAACTCGCACAGCGACCGGATGTGGACCGCATTGAGATTGTGGACCGCAACCCGGTGCCGGCCCAGTTCATGCACCCCAAATTCCAGGCTCACCGTTTTGACCTGAGCGATGGGGACTATGCCTTCTCTGACCGTTTCCTGGATTGTGACGGTCTTCTGATCACGGCAGGGTTTGGTCGCCTGGCCTTGTTCAAAGATTTGGACGAAGACTACATCATCCGGTCAATGGATGTGAATGCTACCGCCGTCATGCGCCTGATTCACCGTTTCTACCCGCGGCTGGCAGCCGACCGGGATTTCTATTGCGGTGTCATGGTCAGCATCGCCGGTTACTTGTCTTCTCCCTTCTACTCCGTATATGGAGCCAGCAAAGCCGCCTTGCGCATCTTCATTGAAAGCGTCAATGTGGAACTGGAAAAAAGCGGCTCTGACAACCGGATATTGAACGTATCTCCCGGATCGATTCCCGGCACCGGATTCAACCGTGGAGAAACTGACCTGGAACTGACCGCTCCCCTGGCCCGGCAGATCCTTGAACATTGGTTCAACAAGGATGACCTGTTCATCCCCCAATACGAAGAAGTGTACCGGACCGTGCTGGAGCGCTACCACAACGACTTTCGGGAGGAAGGCCGGCACTCCTACGAATACAAATTGAAAAGTGGCCGTATATAATTAAACGATAGCATTATGGATGTGGTGATTACCTATGTGAACGGCAATGATCCCGTTTGGAAAAAGGACTACGAAAAACATACACAGATTCCCATCATGGAAAAGCGTTTCCGGGATTGGGGTACCCTCAAATACCTGCTCCGGGGCATTGAGACCAAAATGCCCTTTATCCGCAACGTTTACCTGGTGGTTTCCCACCCCTCACAAGTCCCCGAATGGGCAGACACGACACAACTCAACATTGTGCTCCACCAGGACATCATTCCCCAGGAATACCTGCCGACCTTCAACTGCAACCCGATCGAAATGCATCTTCACCGCATTCCCGGACTGGACGAAGAATACCTGTACTTCAACGACGATATGTTTCCGATGGCCGAGTGCCGACCGACAGATTTCTTCCGTGACGGAAAAGCCGTCATCGGCTACAACCTCCACCTGCTGGCCACCGGTATGTACAAAAAGATCTGCCGCAACTCAGACCGACTGGCCCGAAAATTGGCAGGAAAGCCAAAATCCTGCTTTTTCACCCGGCCGCAGCACATCTGTTCACCGATGCTCAAAAGTGTCTGCGAAGAGGTCTATCGGCTCGCACAGGAGCCCATCCGCACCACCTCCCAAAGCCGGATCCGGACCGCCGAGAACCTGAACCAGTACCTGTTCCTGGATTACATGAACTACAAAGGCCTGGTTCTGCATCAGCGCATCTCCAAAAAACACTTTTCGGTTTCGGTTGCCACCGCGGACAAACTCCGTCAATTCCTGCTTCACCCCACCCGCAACCTGGTCTGCATCAATGATGTGAAACTCAACGAAGCCCGCTACGAAGAACTCCGGGGCGCCATTCTGGAGTCCTTTGAGGCTGCATTTCCACAAAAATCCAAATTTGAAAAATGATGACCCCTCCCAAAATTTCATTGATTGCACCCGTCTATGGGGTAGAACCCTACATCCGGACCTTTGCTGAAAGCGTCCTGGGACAGAGCTATGCAGACATTGAATTCATCTTTGTCAACGACGGCACACCGGATGCATCCATTGAGATCCTGGAGCAGGTAATCCTTGAAAAATACAGCCACCGGCAATCCCGCATCAAGATCGTCCACAAACAGAACGAAGGACTGCCCAAAGCCCGGCAGACGGGACTGGAAAACGCCACTGGAGAATACATCCTCTTTGCCGATTCGGATGACTGGCTGGAAACCGATGCTGTGGAAAAGATCATGGCGATGGCCGATCAGACCCGCGCGGACCTGATTTATTTTGACCTGATCAAAGAATACGGTGACCACCAAAGCTTCAAGCGGGAAAAAGACTACAGCGCAGCCGACAAACAGGAGTATATCTGCAACTTGTTCAACTACCGCTCACAAGGCTACACCGTAACCAAATGCTTCCGGCGCAGATTGTGGAGCGAACACCCCATCCACACCCCGAAACTGGGCATGCACGAAGACATCTGCCTGATGTCCCAGATCATCTTCTACGCCGAGTCCATCGTCCACCTGCCGGAGTACCTCTACCACTACCGCAAGGACAACCCCAATGCTTTCTGCTCCCAGAAACGGAAAAAAAGACACCTGGCCTCCTCAGAGAACATGCTGGACCTGTATGCCCATTACCGCAACCAGCTCAAAGGCAGCCCCATCGAGCAGGTTGCAGACGGCATCCTGCTGCGTGCCGGCTGGCACAACCTTCTGTACCGGCACAACTTCCCGGCCACCTACCCCTGGCTCCGGGAAGACCTCCACAAGGCCCGCATCAGCAGCAAATACCGCACCCCTGTCCTCTTCCAGCTGCTGACCAAACTCCTCTCGTAACCCCTTCTTTCAGAACCCCTCCTTGTGAGCACCCGCATAGCGACCTAAAAAAAAGACGCTTACCCAGCAGGATAAGCGTCTTTTTTCAGGTATGAACAGCTGTTACTTTTTGGCAACGGCTTTGTTGGCTTTTCTCATACTCAAATCATACATCAACGGAGAACCCACGAAGATGGATGCATAAGTACCGACCAAGATACCGAGCAGCAATGCGATGGCAAAACCACGGATCACTTCACCACCGAAGATGGCAATGGCCAACATAACGATAGCGGTTGAGCAGGAAGTATTGATGGTACGGGACAAGGTGCTGTTCAATGCTTCGTTGACATTTTGAGCCAGATCACGTTTGGGGTAGAGACCCAGGTTTTCACGGATACGGTCAAAGATTACCACGTTGTCGTTGATGGAGTAACCGATGATGGTCAGCACCGCTGCGATAAAGGTTTGGTCCACATCCAAGCTGAAAGGCAGGATACCGGAGAAGATGGAGAAGAAACCGATAACGATGATGGTGTTGTGGATCAGGGAAACGACACCACCCATACCCCAGGTCCAGTTCTTGAAACGGATAGCAATGTAGCTGAAGACAGCGAACAAAGCAATGATGACAGCGATGATGGCATCGTGTTTCATGTCATTTGCAATGGTCGGACCCACTTTATCAGAACTGATGATACCGTTCGGGTTATCGAGGGTAGAGACAAATTCTGAATAAGCGATATCCCCTGCGAAGAAGGGTTTCAAAGCGGTGTACAACTTGCCGTCAACGATTTCATCCATTTCGGTGGAGTTGTCTTGGATCATGTATTTGGTCGTCAGTTTCAATTGGCTTTCACCACCGAATTGTTTTACCTCAACGGTTTCACCGAATTCTGCGATAGCCGCTTGACGTACCTCTTCAGCTTCTACCGGTTTGTCGAAACGTACAACATAGGTACGGCCACCGGTGAAGTCAACCCCGTAAGAGAAGCCTTTGGTGAAGATGAACACCAGGCAGATGGCACAAACAATACCGGAAACTACGTAAGTGATCTTGCGTTTTCCCAAGAAATCAATCTTGGTGTTTTGCATGAAGTTCTTGGTAAAGTCGGTATAGAAACGGATGTTCTTGCCACGGGACAGGCGGGCTTCGAAAATCAGACGGGAAATGAAGATGGAAGTTACCATAGAAGTTACGATACCGATAGCCAAGGTAGTAGCAAAACCTTGTACCGGACCGGAACCGAATACGAAGAGCACCAGTGCTGTAATCAAGGTAGTCAAGTTACCGTCGATGATGGCGGAATAAGCGTTCTTGTAACCATCAGAAATGGCCAGACGCAACGCCTTACCGGCGCGAAGTTCTTCCTTGATCCGTTCGAAGATGATCACGTTGGAGTCAACCGCCATACCCAAGGTCAATACCAGACCGGCAATACCGGGCAAGGTCAGCACAGCTCCGAAAGAGGCGAGGGCACCCATCAGGAACAATACGTTGCACAACAAAGCGACATCAGCGGCAACACCCGCACCACGATAGAAGAGCAACATGTAAACCAATACCAGCAAGAATGCGATGACAAAGGAAGTAAAACCGGCATTGATTGATTCAGTACCCAAGCTCGGACCTACCACCTGTTCTTGGACGATGCGTGCAGGTGCCGGCAATTTACCGGATTTGAGCACGTTGGCCAAGTCTTCCGCTTCTTCTTGAGAGAAACCACCGGTAATTTGTGAACGGCCACCGCTGATTTCGGTATTTACGCGGGGATAAGAGTAAATCATGTCATCCAAAGAGATGGCGATGGATTTGCCGATGTTGTCTGCAGTCAGACGGGCCCATACGCGGGCACCTTCCGCATTCATGGCCATGTCCACTTCCGGAGTACCACCGTTTCCGCTGTACACTACGCGGGCATCAGTAATCACACCACCGTCCAGGGGTGCTTTTCCGTCACGGGTGCTGGCTTTGACAGCGATCAATTCAAAGTAAGAGTCACCGGTGTACATTTCTGCCGGTTTCACCGTCCACATGGGAACCATGTCGGCCGGGAAGATGGCTTGTACTTGGGGCAGACGCAACCAGCTGTTGATCTTCGCGGTATCGCGATAGTGAGCCACGCCGATGCAGGGACCACCCATCAGTTGTCCGTTGTATTGGTTGGGATTCAACGCGTAGAACAAAGGGTTGTTCTTGGCATAATTGGCTTCGTCAACAGAAAGGCTGTCTTCTTGCATCAGTTGTGCAGCCAAGTCGTCTGCAGCAACAGGAGCGTCAGCCACTTCTTCTTCAGTAGCCAGGTATTCGCGCAGGAAGTTGTTGGCTTCTTGGAGGTAGGGATAGATTTCTTGGTTTTCGTAAGTTGTCCAGAATTCCAAAGAAGCGGTTCCTTGCAGCAGTTTGCGTACACGTTCCGGTTCTTTGACACCCGGCAATTCCACCAGGATACGGCCGGAGTTGCCCAGACGTTGGATGTTGGGAGAAGCCACACCTAAACGGTCGATACGGTTACGCAACACGTTGTATGAGTTGGCAATTGCACTTTCTGCTTCTTCGCTGATCACCTTGATCACTTCTTCGTTGGTGCTTTCCGGTTTGATGCGGTCACGCATATCGTAAGTACCGAAGATGGAAGACAGACGTTGGTTGGGAGCAACTTCGTTCCAAGCTTCCGCAAAAAGGGTGATGAAATCATCACGGGAATCCAATGAACGGGTTTGTGCCAAAGCCAATGCATTCTGGAACTCGGGAGTTGTATTGTTGTCAGCAAGTGCACGGATCAGATCGCTCAATTCCACTTGCAACATCACGTTCATACCACCTTTCAAGTCCAGACCCAGGTTGATTTCTTTTTCCTTTACTTGTTTGTAGGTAAAGCCCAGATAGACTTTTTCCGTGGAGATGGAGTCCAGATAGAATCTGTTCTTGTCTTTGCGGATGGAATCCAGGTAATACACCTTGTCCAGGTCCGATACACGTTGAAACGAAGGAGATTGCTGTTCCAGCAAAACAGCCTGCTCAGCATACTCGGCTGCCTTCTTTTCCTGGCGACTAGTTACCAGTGTGAATGACAACTGCCATGCACACGCCAGACCGATTAATAATGCCACTAATTTGATGGCTCCTTTACTTTGCATATAAATGTAATTTTAGTTTAAATTTCCAGTTAACCGAAAATAAGAGTGCAAAAGTAGTATTTTTTTCTAATATGTAAAGTATTTACTACTTTTGTTCGGTTAAAAAGATGGATTCAATGACCCTCAATAAGTTCTGTTTACTATTCTTGCTGATATCCGTAACGGCTTTCAGGTTGCCTGCCCAGACTTCAGAAACGGACCCGTCTCAGGAAACGGCCCGGTTACGGGAAGCAGACCAATTGCTGAGCAACTACCGTTTTTCCGAAGCAATTGCCATCTACCGGGAAATCCTGGAAAATCTCCCGGACTCCTCCTTGACCGAATCCCTGCAACAACGCATACTCTGGTGTGAAAACGGTCAGTCCTACCTGCAGTTCGCAGCCGATCCCACCCCCATTAACTCCAAAATGGTCTCCCGGGAAGAATTTTTCCTGTACTTCGGGGATCGGGAAGGTGCCTGGATTCCGACACCCAATCCCTTCTCCCCGGTAAATCACCCGGAATTATGCCCTGCCATCCATGTACAGGAGGCCTCCAAACGCATTTATTTCTCGGCTCAGGACGAATCCGGTTCCTGGAACATCTATTCCAGCGAACGCATCAGCGACAGCCTGTGGACCGAACCCCAGCTGCTCAACGAACACATCACCTCTGCCGGCAATGAGGTCTTCCCCGTACTGTCCCCGGATGGCCAGTCCCTGTATTTCTCCTCCGACGGCCTGTTCGGTATGGGCAAATACGACCTCTATGTCTGCCATTGGGATGAAACCACCCAGGACTGGGGGGTTCCGGAAAACCTGGGCTTTCCCTATTCCTCCACCGAAGATGACTGGATGATCCGCCACAGCAACGACGGACTCTACACCATCCTTGCCTCCAGCCGCTCCTGTCCGGCAGATTCCGTCCGCCTGTATGCCCTCTCCTTCACCAGCAATCCGCTGCGGCACGCCATCGCCTCCGACCAGGAAGCCCGCCGGATAGCCGCCCTGCTCCCCAAGGAACAGCAGGCACAATGGAAACAGGACGAAGACAAAGACCGGATGAACTCGTTCACACAAGTCAATGACAGCACCGGACAGACCGAATACAAAGGCCTGATTCTGGAACGTCGGCAACTGGAAGAAAAAATGGACCAGATGAACGAGAAACTGGAACAAAGCCGTGCCAACTACAACAAGCAGACCAACGAAGAAGACCGCCGTTTCTTCCAGGAAATCATTACCGAAAACGAAAAGGAAATTTTCCGCAACCGTCAGAAACTGGACGAGATCAACCGTAAAATCCAGAAAAAAGAACTGGAATTCTTGAGCAAAGGCATCATTCCCGTCCCGGAAATGGACAAACGCCAGGAAGAAGCCGATGCCATCAGCCTGCCCCCCTATCCGTTCCACCGCGCCGCGTATGGCTCCTTGCCCCAGATCCAGATCCATCATCCCGAACCGGAATTTGACTACTCGTTCCAGATTCTGCCCGAAGCCCGCTTTGCCGAGAACAACCAGCTGCCGGACCGCCTGGTGTACCAGATCCAGCTTTTCGTGGTGTCCAACAAAGCCGGCATCCGTCAGCTCAAAGGCCTGAGCCCGATCTTTGAACGCAAACAGAAATCCGGAAAGTACGTTTATACCGTCGGCCTGTTCAGCACCCATTCGGAAGCCCTTTCCTGCTTGAACCGGGTCCGCAAGAACGGATTCCCGAAGGCCTACATCGTTGCCTTCGACAAAGGGAAAGAAGTCTCCGTAAAAACAGCCCGACAAAGGGAAAAAGAGGCCAGGAACCAAGTCAACTGGCAATTGTCCATCCAGGGTTATCCCGACGGACTGCCCTCCGGCATCGTTACCGCGATCAAGGACAGCTGCAGCAAGGACCTGGCCAAAACCGTTGAAGACGGAACCATCTGCTACCTGGTCGGACCTTTCCCCAACAAAAGTGAAGCCCAACGTATCCAGAAACTGCTTTCGGACCTGGGCGTCGAACAAATCGAGTTACGCACCATAAAATGATATAACACGACAATATGGGACTGATCATTTTGCTGTCCATTGTAGGACTGTTGCTCATCATCGCAGAGATTATCCTGATTCCCGGCATCTTCATCACCGGACTCATCGGAATAGGAGCTGTCGTCGGCTCCTGCTTCATGGCCTTTGACCAATTTGGCCAGACAGGTGGCTGGATGATCTCCGGCGCCAACATGCTGCTCTGCACACTTGCCATCATCTTCACCATGCGCTCCAAGACCTGGAAGAAGATGGCTTTGAACACATCCATTGATGGCGCGGTACAAGACCGGAACAAGGCTCAACAAATCCTTTCTCCCGGACTTACCGGCCTGGCCCTTTCCCGCATCAACCCTATGGGAAAAGCCCGCTTTGGCGAAGATATCTACGAAGTCACGGCGCAAGACGGCTGGATCGATGCCCAGACCCCGATTGAGGTCGTCCTCGTAGAAGACAACCGGATTATCGTAAAGACCGCATCGAATCAACAAACGCATTAAAATACAATCAATCATATCTTAAAACTATCCACACATGAACGAAACGACAAGCTTGATCATCATGATTGGCGCCTGCATTGTAGGTTTTATCCTGCTGCTGTGGCTTTTCCCAGTAACCTTATGGTTTCAGGCCCTGATCTCCGGAGTACGCATTTCCCTGCTCCAACTGGTACTGATGCGCTGGCGGAAAGTACCCCCTACCACCATTGTCATGGCCATGATCACCGGAACCAAAGCCGGTTTGAAATTGGACCCGAATGCATTGGAAGCCCACTACCTGGCCAAAGGTAATGTGCTCAATGTAGTCAATGCCCTGATATCTGCTGACAAAGCGAACATCGCCCTGGACTTCAAAATGGCTGCCGCCATCGATTTGGCCGGCCGTGATGTGTTCGAAGCCGTACAAATGTCCGTCAACCCGAAGGTGATCAACACCCCTCCCGTAACCGCCGTAGCCAAGGACGGGATCCAACTCATCACCAAAGCACGGGTAACCGTCCGCGCCAACATCAAGCAGCTGGTCGGTGGTGCCGGCGAAGAAACCATTCTTGCCCGTGTAGGCGAAGGCATTGTCTCCTCAAT
The DNA here is from genome assembly GCA_937906485.1 of uncultured Rikenellaceae bacterium. Classification (GTDB taxonomy): domain Bacteria; phylum Bacteroidota; class Bacteroidia; order Bacteroidales; family UBA932; genus JAGCJX01. The sequence goes on along the minus strand of CALCYB010000195.1, from coordinate 9,305 downwards.
CGGTTCTTCCGAATCCCATAAACAAGTACTGGAAAATCCGGATTCCATCTCCAAAGTCGTCCTGGCAAAAGGACTGGATGCCGGTACTGCCTTTGAAATTCTCTCCATTGATATCGCGGATATCGACATCGGAAAGAACATTGGTGCTGTACTGCAAATCGACCAAGCCAATGCCGACAAGAGCATTGCACAAGCACGCGCTGAAGAAAAACGCTCCATGGCCATCGCTCTCGAACAAGAAATGAAGGCCAAGGCCCAAGAAGCCCGTGCAAAAGTGATCGAAGCGGAAAAAGAAATTCCGCTGGCCATGGCAGAAGCCTTCCGCAGCGGCAACCTCGGCATCATGGATTATTACAAAATCAAGAACATCCAAGCCGATACCCAAATGCGTGAGAACATCTCCAAATAGTATAATTTGAAAGGGGAATGCAAGTTTTTTTGGCAATTCATTGAATTCAACCTATATTTGCAGTCCCCATCCGGTGAGGTGGGTGAGTGGCTGAAACCAGCAGTTTGCTAAACTGCCGAACTCGTAAGGGTTCCGGGGGTTCGAATCCCCCCCTCACCGCAAAGAGGCACAAGCGATTGAAATTCAATTACTTGTGCCTCTTTTGTCTTTTATGCCCTAATTTTTCAGATGGGCTTTTAAGTCCCGTTCCTCCCGCGTGTGCTCGTAGTACAACTCCAGCATCTGACGGGGCTTCTTTTCTTGAAGAACCTCTTCACATTGGCTGTTCTTTGCCAGGCGGATTCCCTCCTCGCAGAGTCGGACAAACTCATGCCTCAACACCCCACAGAAATACGAGTAACTCCCGAGATCTGTCCCATAATAGGTCCAATTGCAGTCATCTTCCCAGATACAGTATTGGGCAGCAAAAAACAGGTACCGGATGGCTCCCCGAATATTTCCGGTGAAAAGTTCAAACCGGGACATCTTCTCATACGCCCGGATGGCTCTTCTGGCCAGGTTCTCACTGACACGTCCACCAGAGCGGTGCACCTCCCGATGAATCCTCACAAGATCATCAAACAAAGATGCTTGAACTTCACTCCTTAGCGAGGGAACCATGTAAAGCCGGGCCTTTTCGTCGTCGCATATGTTCTCTGTCCATGCGACCAGTTGATGTTTTTTTTCCATCATAACATAGAATGATTAAAGGTTTGACAATGATCATTTCCGAAACGGCTGCCGGTATGTCAAGGAACTGCCTGACCTTACAGGCAGGACTGGACGGGATACAATGCCCCCGCAATGGCCTTTGACAGCCGTCGGATATGTCAGATGGATAGGTCGCCGGAAATTTACGGCTTATGTTGAGGATGCAAATGTACTAAAAAATAATCAATGTCTATTCAGTAAGTGTTGTGAATTCGCAGGTAAAGATGCCGGTATTCGGGGTTTCTCCTTCTACACCGAAAGCAAAGGCCACATAGGTGGTCCCCGGTATCAGGTTGGAGAGGTTCATGTCGGTAGCCCCTTCAAAGTAGATCAGGCTGTATTCCAGCAATGCGGAGAACCGTTCTTCGTCCGTAGCTCCCAGAGCATTGTATTCGGCCTTGGTAAATACCGAGCGTGCAAATCTTCCGTCAGGATCACTGGCGGTCCAAAATACGTCGGCAGCAGTTGCTGTGATGTTCGCAACCTCGATATCAATGGTCATATCCGATTCAGCAGCCGACCCGGTAGTCACTCGATCCATCGTGAGCTCTGAAGCGACATAAACAGACCCGGGATCCAGGGCAAATACATAGAATACATATTCTGTCTCTGCTTCCAGTTCCCTGTATGAAAGGGTTTGTTCACCATAATAGGCATACTGATCAAGAAGTTGCGATTCGTAATACCCCATTGAGAGCAATGCGAAAACATTGAAATTCCAATCGCCTATGAATGTTTCGACCATATCGGCATCTGCCCCATAATAGGAGTAGAAGTCACTGACTTTCATATAATCACAGAAGTAGGGCACATGCTCCTTATCCGGAGTAATGTGCTGCACAATGGTTGCCCCATCCACATCATAAGAGACCTCGAAGCCGATATCAATCGGATCCGGTTTGCCGGAACGGATGGTTTCCCGATAAATGCCGCGCACCAATGAGAAGTCAGACAAGTCAATGTGGTAAGTATAGACCTGGTAATCCTTGTCCGGAATCAGATTCTCAAGCATCACCGTTTCCGGTCCGGTATGGACAAGGTTCCGGATATAATTCTGGAAGGACTCTCCCCTGTTTTGTGCATCGTAGGCAATGGCTTCCATCTCGTACGCAAACAAGGCTTCATCCGTAGTCAGTTCGAAGGCATTGATGTGTTCTACAGTGTAGGTCCGACAGATGTATGGAGTTTCCATATCCAACGGATCAATGGCGATTTCCATCGTATTGAGACTCTTTGACAAGACCTCATAGGAAAAGCGGGCCTTGTCGGCAACGTCCTGCTGAATCAAGATCTCATACTCCTGGTCGATGGCCGTATACTGTATCTTCAGCACGGTTTCCCGGGGCTGATCAGTGTAGTTCGGGTGCACAGTAAAGGCAATGACGCCGGCTGTAATCGTACTCATTTCTCCCACCCAGTCATCATCACAGTTCACGATGACCACGTTGCCCGGCACCGGATTTTCAATGGTGTAGGCCGTCGTGAAATCACCACCTTCGTAGGGTACAGAAATGGATCCGTCCTCAAAATGGATCACAGGATCCGGCACTGGGGGTTCATTTTTGATGGGCTCATCATCACAGCCCACCAGAAAAAGAGAGGCAAAAGCCATTGCCAACAAGGCAAGCAAATTGTGTTGTTTCATTGCTGTAGAGTTTATTGATGAGGAGCAGGCACCCCTGTCCATGTTCCGGTAATTCGGTTTCTTCTATCATCGTACACATCGATATCCACGGTAATGGTTCCGTCTCCATTGTCTTTGACGGACATCTTTCCATCCCTGAAGGGAGCCAACTCGGATTGGTCATAGGTGAAGAACCAGCTGCAAAGCATCCGGTGTCCATCGGTCCATCCGGGAATGAAAGAGTTGACAGCCAGGTAATCCGAGCTGACATAATCCCCAAGGAAGCCACTGGCCTCATCGGTATAGGAGGTAATGATGTCAAACTGGAAGCAGTCGCCCTGCTGGTCATCCGGCTGGATGATGAACATCCAGTTGGTGTATCCATAGTCATAATAGTCTCCGTAACATTCGTAGATCATGTGGTGATGCGACAAGTCTGCTTGATAGTCATCTTCCAGTGTGGAATAGACATTGACTTGATCCGAAGCATCTTCCAAGTCCGGTCTTCCTTCATAGGTTACTGTATGTTCTTCCGAGCCAATGGTCAGCGTCAAGGTGATCCGGTCCTCTTCCACCCGGAGCTCTCCGGCATCAATCTGTTGGATTTCACCCCGCTTGTTATCGGCATCCGTCACCCAATAACCACTGAATTCAGCGGTAAAGGTCCAGGAATCCATACTGTTTTCCGCATCGAAGGTATAGTGCCCTTCCGGGATGGGTACCCGAGAGGGAACGTGATCCGGAACAGGTCCATACGCATCAATCCGGTAATAGGTCGCCATAGGATAGGAGTGGCCTTCCGGGGTAAACCCACGGTCAGAGAGAATGAACCAATAGTTGCCGTTTCCGGGAGAGTATTGCTCTCCATAATAGTAGCCATGGAGTTTTTGAGCCTGCATCCGGATTTCTCCATCACCTTGCTGGGTCAGCATCACCACATCCGATGCCGGTCCATAACCGATGGTCACTTCAGCGCTCCGGCTCACTCCTGTGATGTTGGAAGCAATGCTCATCACCACGACCCCGGCCACATCTACATCAAACCCATAGACCCAGTCTGCATCCGTTCGGGCATAAAGGTAATCCAGTCCGTTTTCGTTGGTCAGGGTATATTCTACTTTGACGGTTTGCGGATTCCGGTCCAGGTTGAGCGTTTTGGGAGTGGTAACCGTCAACTGGGGCTGCTTCGGACTACCGGACTGAGCCACCACGACAGAAGCCTTGGTGGTACCGCAAGAAAGCACTACCGCCCCCATTCTGTCCTTTCCGGTTGTGTTTTTATCCACCACCCCAAAAACATGACCGGCCTCTTGTCGGGTCACTTGGAGCCAGGAAGCAGACACAGTAGCGGTTACCATTGAGTGGTCCGATCCTCCTTCCAGGCGGTAATCTACCTGGAATTCCCCTCCATCCATGTCCACTTTGAGTTCCTGTGCCGAGGTCAGTTCAACCGACAATGTCTCTTCGGTTTTTTCCGGCTCACAAGCCCAGAAAAATAACGGACAACTCAGCAACAGCAACAGGGTTTGATGAATCTTTCTTGTCATTGCACCGTCCTATGCTATTTTTTCAAACAATTTGCGGAATGATACTTCTTCGGCAACCATGGACTTCAATGCATCAATCGGGACGCGTCTTTGCTCCATGGTATCACGATGGCGTACGGTTACGCAGCGGTCCTCCAGACTTTGGTGGTCAACGGTAATACAGAAAGGTGTACCGATGGCATCCTGACGGCGGTAACGTTTCCCGATACTGTCCTTTTCGTCGTATTGGCAGTTGAAGTCAAATTTGAGATCACGCATGATTTCGCGGGCAAGTTCGGGCAGTCCGTCTTTCTTGACCAAAGGCAACACCGCCGCTTTGACCGGAGCCAGGGCCGCCGGCAGACGCAATACAACGCGTTGTTCTCCATCCGCCAGTTTTTCTTCGCAATAAGCGGCAGAATACACAGCCAGGAAGGTACGGTCCAGACCGATGGAAGTTTCCACCACATACGGTACATAACTTTCGTTGGTTTCCGGATCGAAGTACTGGATCTTGCGGCCGGAGAATTTCTGGTGATTGCCCAAGTCAAAGTCGGTACGGGAGTGGATGCCTTCCAATTCTTTGAAACCGAAAGGAAAATCAAATTCAATATCACAGGCGGCATTGGCATAGTGGGCCAATTTGTCGTGATCGTGGTAACGGTACTTGTCATCCCCCAGACCCAGGGCCTTGTGCCAGGCCAGACGGGTTTTCTTCCATTGTTCGTACCATTTCATTTCTTCACCGGGACGTACAAAGAACTGCATTTCCATTTGTTCAAATTCTCGCATACGGAAAATGAACTGGCGGGCCACAATCTCATTTCGAAAAGCTTTTCCGATCTGAGCGATGCCGAAAGGAATCTTCATGCGGCCGGTCTTCTGTACGTTCAGGAAGTTCACAAAAATACCTTGGGCTGTTTCCGGGCGCAGGTAAATGGTGCCGGATTCGTCCGAAACACTACCCAACTGGGTGCTGAACATGAGGTTGAACTGACGTACGTCGGTCCAGTTCTTGGTGCCGGAAATCGGGCAGGCAATCTCACATTCAATGATCAGCTCACGCAAAGCCTTCAGGTCATTGGCTTCCAAAGCGGCAACCATTTTGGCACGTACGGCCTCGATTTTATTGCGTTGGCGCAGCACGTTGGGATTGGTTGCCCGGAACTGTGCCTCATCAAATGCTTCACCGAATTTACGACGGCCTTTTTCCACTTCCTTGTTCTCTTTTTCTTCCAGTTTTGCCAGGTAGTCTTCCAGCAGCACATCTGCACGGTAGCGTTTCTTGGAATCCTTGTTGTCAATCAACGGATCGTTGAAGGCGCCAACGTGACCGGAAGCTTCCCAGATGCGGGGATGCATGAAGATGGCCGAATCAATTCCTACAATGTTTTCGTTCAGGCGGACCATGGCGTCCCACCAGTATTTCTTGATGTTGTTTTTCAATTCAACACCCAATTGTCCATAGTCATAGACAGCGCTCAATCCATCATAAATTTCACTGGACGGAAAAATAAAACCGTATTCTTTGGCATGCGAAATCAACGCCTTGAAAAGTTCTTCTTGTGTCATTGTTCTTGTTAATTTAGTTGCTAACTTGCAAAAGTAGCACTATTTTTAAATACTTTCACTATTTTTGTGCGCATAAGATTAAAGACCAATCAGATGAAGCAAAACGTAATTTTTCGGATGAGCCTGCTCATAACCATCCTCTGCTTGACTGCGGCAACCGTCCAGGCCCAAAAGGACCCCAGTTTCATTACCCAATCTGCAAAAGTCCAAAACGACGGAACCGTTGATCTGGTATTCAACATCAGCCTTGATCCGGGTTGGTACATGTACAGCACCCGTCCGATTCCCAATGGTCCGCTGCCGGCCAGTGTGGAACTTACTCCTTCTGCTGATTATGAATTGGTCGGAGATCTGAAAGAAAAAACGGCTACGCACCGTAAATTTGATGTAGGGTTCGGACTGGACGTGGACATTTTTGAGGGACAGGCAGTACTCATCCAGACCATCCGCCCGCTGAGAGAATCTGCATTTGATGTCACTGCAACCCTGTCCTACCAGACTTGTAACGGTCAGGAATGCCTCACGGCCGACAAGGATGTAACCTTCCAGGTCCCTGCTTCCACGAAGACGGCCCCTTCCACAGCAGCAGTAGCCTCCAGCGAAAAGCCGGCCGACCAATCGCAGCAAGACCAAAGCATCTGGATGTTTCTGCTGATAGCCTTTGCTGCCGGATTGGGTGGCGTCATCACCCCCTGCGTCTTCCCGATGATTCCGATGACCGTGGGCTTCTTCCTGGGTGAGGGCAACCGCAAAAGCGGCCCCATCAAAGGACTGATTTTTGGTCTTTCCGTCACCTTGATCTATACCACTCTGGGGCTCATCGTCTCCCTGTTCCAAAGCACGGCAGCCACCGACGCTCTCGGTACACACTGGATCCCGAACCTGATTTTTGCCGTCCTGTTCCTGGTATTCGCCATTTCATTCCTGGGTGCTTTTGAAATCACTTTGCCCTCCAGCCTGGCCAACAAAGCCGACCGGCAAGCTGACAAAGGCGGCTACCTGGCAGCTTTCTTTGTTGCTCTGGCCATGGTCATCGTATCTTTCTCCTGCACCGGCCCGTTTGTGGGATCGATTCTGGCAGCCGCAGTAACAGATGGTGTCGCACTGAAGCCCATCCTGGGCATGGCGGTATTCGGACTGGCCTTCTCCCTGCCTTTCGTCCTGTTCTCCTTCTTCCCGGGCATCATGAGCAAAATGCCCAAATCCGGAGGATGGCTCAACGTAGTCAAAGTAGTCTTTGCCTTTGTGCTGCTGGCCTTTGCCATGAAATTCATCTACAATGTGGACGCTTATTTCGGATGGGGTCTGATCAGCCGCGCCGGTTTCCTGGCCGTCTGGATCGTCCTGGCCACTTTGCTTGGTCTCTACTTCCTGGGGAAAATCCGCACCCATCACGACAACCCGGTTGAATCCATCGGCTGGGGAAGAATGGCAGGTGCGATCCTCTGCTTTGTTTTTGCCCTCTACATGATGACCGGTTTGCTGGGTGCCCCGTTAAAGGCCATCTCCGGCATGATTCCGCCCCAAGACGAATCGACCCAGTACCTGCAAACAGCAGCCCCGTCACGAAGCGGTACCCCCCAAGCGGCCAGCACCAATGCTTACCGGGCCCTGCCTTCTTTCAACAATGTGGATGAAGCCTTGGCCGAAGCCAAAGCCAGTGGTAAAAAAGTGTTCCTGTACTTCAAATCCCACACCTGCAGCGTCTGCAAAGTCATGGAATCCACCGTACTCAACTCCCCTGAAATTCTGGATAGACTGGCCGGCGACTACGTCATTGCCAACCTCTATGTGGATGACAAGACCCCGGATCCTGAACACAAGACCCTCGGACGCAAATTACGCAAATACCAGACAGAAAATTTCGGCGTTGCCTCACAACCTTTGTATGTGGTGACAGACGCCGATGGCAAACCTTTGAAATCCCCGGTAGGAAACAGCTCGCTGGAAGAATTTAAAGCATTCCTTCAATAATCGGCCACTCCTGCTCCGGGACCAGTTCCCGGAGGGGACGCAAGGCAAACTCCCGCTCCTTCAGACGCGGATGGGGCACGATCAGATCAGGTTGGTTGATTTGATGTTTCCCATACAACAGAATATCAATATCAATGATCCGGTCGTGATAGATACGGTTTCCGTCCTGGTCGAAATCAGGAAGGGAACGGTCCCGACCCAACCGGTTTTCCACATATTGACACACCTTCAACACCTGATCAGCCGACAGGGTCGTATCAAAGGCAATCACCTGGTTCAAGAAAGTCTCCTGGGACTCAAAGCCCCAAGGCTCGGTTTCGAGTACTGAAGACTCATCAATTTCAGAAAAAAGATAAGGAGCCATCTCCGTCACCAGCAAAGAAATGGCAGTGGACAGGTTGCGGGCTTTGCAACCCTGGTTGGTACCCAACAACAGGTAAACCCTTTCCAACGGTTTTTTCTCCATCATACGCCCCCCTTAAAGCATGCCCAATTCCAGCAAAGCCTCATCACTCATCATGCTCCGGTCCCACGGGGGATCAAAAACAATGTCAATGGACACATCCGTAATTCCCGGCACATCCGAGGCGGCATCGTGCACATCGTCCACCAACTGATCGGCCATCGGACAATTGGGAGCCGTCATCGTCATGGTAATCTTGAGGCGTTGCTCATCGTCAATATCGATCTTGTAAATCAATCCCAATTCATAAATGTTTACCGGAATCTCCGGGTCATACACCTGCCGCAACGCGCGGACCACATTCTTTTCTAACGTAGCTTTATCCATCACTTATCGGTTCTTATCGGTAAGAAAAAAGGTTAACGGTTTTCAGCAGCATACGCCTTGATCCGGCTGATCATGGAAACCAGCCCACTGGCCCGGGTCGGAGTCAGGTTTTCCTGCAGACCGATCTGCTGAATAAAACCAAAGTCCGAAGCCAGGATTGCTTCGGGTGTCTGGTTATTGTACACCCGGATCAACAAAGCAATGATGCCTTTGGTGATGATGGCGTCACTGTCCGCCACAAACTGCAGTTTTCCATCTTCCATCCGGCAATCCAGCCAGACGCGCGACTGACAGCCTTTGATCAGTTTGTCTTCTGTCTTGCAGGCTTCTGCTATCATCGGCAGGCCTTTCCCGATTTCAATCAGGTATTCGTACTTGTCCATCCATTCAGGAAACATGGCGAACTCTTCCACCACTTCCTGTTCCAAAACTTGTATTGACTTTTCCATAATCGTATCTTTTCTTCTTTTGTCATTTCACTCATCACGGCTGTCACCCCTCCGACGGCTCCTGCCCAAGGGCGGTCAACCCCTCAACATCCGTAGCACCCGGTGCAAACCTTGTACCAGCATCCGGGCTTCCTGCAGCGTATTGTATGGCGCAAAGGAGGCTCTGACCAGTCCCGTATGTCCCAGGCCGGAAATCAGCGGTTCGCAGCAC
>CALCYB010000194.1 GCA_937906485.1 uncultured Rikenellaceae bacterium | reverse complement strand
AAACCGACCAGGAAAAGACCCAGGTCGTCATTGAACAACTGACAAAATAACCAAATAACATCCCATTAACCTTATCTTCAAACTAATTACCTGACACTATGGACAGTCTGATCAATCTTTCGCGGATGCAGTTTGCCTTGACCGCGATGTACCATTGGCTTTTTGTTCCGCTCACCTTGGGGCTGGGTTTTATCATTGCCTTCATGGAGACACGGTATTACCGCACCGGTGATGAGTTCTGGAAAAAAATGACCAAGTTCTGGATGAAACTCTTTGCCATCAACTTTGCTGTCGGCATCGCAACCGGTATCATCCTGGAATTTCAATTCGGCACCAACTGGAGCAATTACTCCTGGTTCGTAGGAGACATCTTCGGGGCGCCATTGGCCATTGAAGGGATTTTTGCCTTCTTCATGGAAAGTACCTTCTTCGCCATCATGTATTTCGGTTGGGAAAAAGTCAGCAAAAAGGCACACCTGGTGTCCACTTGGCTGACCGCCTTCGGCACCAACCTTTCTGCCATCTGGATCCTGATCGCCAACTCCTGGATGCAATACCCGGTGGGAATGGCCTTCAATCCGGAAACCGCCCGCAACGAAATGGTGGATTTCTGGGCCCTGGTCACCTCTCCGGTTGCCATCAACAAGATCCTGCACACCGTCACCAATGCCTATGTGCTGGCATCCATCGTGGTCATCGGTGTCTCGGCCTGGTTCCTGCTCAAACACCGCGAACAGCTGCTGGCCAAAAAATCCATCAAAGTGGCTACTGTTTTCGGTTTTCTCTCTCTGCTGGTACTGATTTTCACCGGTGACGGCTCCGCATACAACGTAGCCAAGGTCCAACCGATGAAACTGGCCGCCATGGAAGGTCTCTATGATGGAGAAAAAGGTGCGCCCCTGGTTGCCATCGGCCTGCTGAATCCGGACAAGGATGTCTGCGAAGAAGCTTCCGAGCAGGAAGACCCGTTCCTCTTCCAGATCTCCTTCCCCAAGATGCTCTCCATTTTGGCAACACGCGAAACCGACGGGTTTGTTCCGGGCATCAACGACATCATCCGCGGCGGTTATGAGTTTACCGACCGCGAGGGCAACACCTACATTGAACCTTCTTTCTACGAAAAGAAAGTACAAGGCACCAAAGCGGTCCATGCCTTGAAGGCCTATCAGGAAGCCAAGGCCATCAACGACCAGGCAGCCATGGACCAGGCCCGCAGCATCCTGGACGAAAACTTCCAATATTTCGGCTATCACTACATTGAAGAACCCGAAGATCTGGTCCCGAACGTCCCGTTGACCTTCTACGCGTTCCACCTGATGGTGGCCCTGGGCATGTTGTTCATGCTGGTCTTTGTCCTTTATTACTGGTTCGGAAGAAAAGACCGTCTGGAAAGCCAACGCTGGCTGCTGTGGCTGGGCATCATCTGCGTTCCGCTGGTGTACATCTGTTCGCAATCCGGATGGGTTGTCGCAGAGGTCGGCCGTCAGCCCTGGACCATCCAGAACCTGTTGCCGGTGAATGCCTCCATCTCCGGTGTCGCCCCCGGCAATGTCCTCACGACCTTCATTCTCTTTGCCGTCCTGTTTACAACCATGCTGATTGTAGAATTACGGATCATGTTCAAACAAATTAACAAAGGAGCTTAAGTATGAATACCTTACATTTCCTTCAACATTACTGGTGGGCACTGGTGTCCCTGTTGGGAGCCATCCTGGTCTTCCTGCTCTTCGTTCAAGGGCTGCAAAGCCTGCTGTTGAAAACGGCGTCAGACCAGGCCTCAAAAAACATGGTAGTCAAATACGCCGGTCACAAATGGGAAATCACCTTCACTACGTTGGTCACTTTCGGTGGAGCAGCCTTCGCCTCGTTCCCCTTGTTTTATTCCACCAGCTTCGGTGGGGCCTACTGGTTGTGGATGACCATCCTCTTCCTGTTTGTCGTTCAAGCCGTTTCGTTTGAATTCCGGGATGCGGCCGGCAACCTCTTCGGTCCCCGGACCTATGAAATCCTGCTCTTCTTGAATGGTGCTCTGGGATCATTCCTGCTGGGTGTTGCCGTGGCAACCCTGTTCTCCGGTGGTTCCTTTGTCATGGAAAAGACCGCCATCACGGAAGCACACAATCCGGCCATCTCCTACTGGACCACCCCCTGGCATGGACTGGAAGGCCTGATCAACCCCTTCAACCTGCTGTTGGGAGCTGTAGTCTATTTTGCCGCCCGGACCCTCGCCCTGCTCTACATCATTTCCAAGACCGACTCAGAAGCACCTGATTTCCAAGAAAAATGCCGCAAACAACTTCCGGTTTGCGCCGGCATCTTCGTACTCCTGTTTGTCGGTTTTGCACTTTGGCTCTGCCTGCGTACCGGCTACCGCTCTGTGGATGGAGTGATGACCGCTGTTCCTTACGCTTATTGGGATGCATTGTGGACCAATCCCTGGATCCTGGCCATTCTGCTTTTCGGTGTGGTCTACGTCCTTTTCGGTCTGATCCGCCAGCTGCTGCGCAAAGGTGAGAAATACAATTTCTACTGGGTAGGTGCAGGCGTCATCCTGGCTGTCTGGGCCGTACTGATGTCAGCCGGTTTCAGTGGAAATGCCTTCTTTATCTCCACCTATGATCCGCAAATGTCCCTGACCCTGGCCAACAGTTCTTCCAGCCTGTTCACCCTGCGCGTGATGGCCATCGTCTCCATTGCGATACCCTTCGTAGTTGCCTACATAGCCTGGGCCTGGAAACAACTCAGATAATCCTGCAATTAATTTGCAGTTTTCAAAAAAAGAACTACCTTTGTGGTGTATTAGCTCACTAATACAGATAAGCCACAAAGGTAGTTTTGTTTTTAAGTATATTTTTAAAGGTATGATTGATTTAGTAAACCTCAGTTTCAGTTACGGCAAATACACCGTATTCAAGAATGTATCCCTTCACCTGGAACCCGGACGGATTTACGGGCTGCTTGGAGAGAACGGCGTCGGGAAGACCACCCTCTTACGCCTGATCTGCGGTCTGCTTCGGGACAAACAACAAGCCTGCAGCATCCGTCTTCCGGACGGGAGCCAGCACCACCCTGCCCGGCGCAACCCCAACTTCCTGCAACAGATCTTCTATGTCCCGGAACTGTTTGTAGCCCCTGCAAGCACCCTGGAAGGTTTTGCCAATGGCCATTGTGGCCTGTATCCCAATTACAGCGAAGAACTGTTCCTGCGCCTGCTGGCCGATTTTGAACTGCAGCCCTCCGCCAGAATGGACCGTCTTTCACACGGCCAACAGAAAAAAGCCCTGATTGCCTTCGCCCTTTCCTTGCGGACCCCCCTGTTGCTGCTGGATGAACCCAGCAACGGTCTGGACATTCCCTCCAAAGCCCAACTCCGCAAGATCATTGCATCCTGCGCAACGGACCAGACGACCTTCATCATCTCCACCCACCAGGTACGGGACCTGGAAAACTTGATTGACCCGGTCATCATCCTGGACAAAGAAGGCATTCTGATGAACGCCGAGATTGAAACCATCACGCGCCACCTGTATTTTGCAATGGACCGTCAGGTACACGAGCACGCCTATTACAGTGAACAGACCCTCAACGGCTACTTCCAGGTACTGCCCAATGCAGAAGGCCTGGAAAGCAAAGTCAACCTGGAAGCCCTGTTCAATGCTGCCCTTCACAACAAAGCCCTTTTCAAAAGTTTATTCCAATAGTCCATGAATTCATTTTTCCACCTTCCCCGTTTTTTCAGACTGCTCAAACAGGACGGTGCCATGCTCCATCGCTCCTTCCTGCTGCTGATTCTATCCTCTGTGGCCATATACGTCGGCATCT
>CALCYB010000193.1 GCA_937906485.1 uncultured Rikenellaceae bacterium | reverse complement strand
AAAAACTTTCTCTTTCTCAAAAATACCCCTTGACAAAAAGAGGGAAATGGTATATAATATATGCGTTCGCGGGTATAGTCTAATGGTAAAACTCCAGCTTCCCAAGCTGGCTATGCGGGTTCGATTCCCGTTACTCGCTCCAAACGGAAATTCCTTGATAAATAAGGAGTTTCCGTTTTTTTATTGTGTATCAATGCTTTTTTGCTCATTCATCCGCGTAAATTTTTCCACACACGTGGATAATTTTACGCCAAAAAAAGCCAAATATGAAACGAAAATATGAAATGCAATATGAAATGCAAGACGAAATGCAAGATAAAGAAGAGTCAGACAAACTCAAAAAGAAAAACATCGGGATCATCATTACCGACCACAACGTCCACGAAACCCTGGCCATTACAGACCGGGCCTACTTGTTGTATGAAGGAAACATCCTGGAAAGCGGTACTGCCGAGACCCTGGCCAACAACCCGGAAGTCCGCAGAAAATACCTGGGACAAAACTTTGAACTCCGCAAAGCGGTACTCCGGGACCGGAGTGAGGACTGATCTGCTCCTCCCTACCCCAGGTAAGCCAGAAAGGCAGGCAACAGGAAAAGGCAGCCTACTCGTGATCCCGCACCAGCATCTTGACAGAGCGCAACAGATAATCTTCGGCCAGGTGGGCAATGACCATCTGGTCGGCTTGTTTTTGAGCCTCTTTGAATGCAGCCATATTTTCTTCTTTGATGGGCTCCGAAGGAGGAGAATCCATCCGTAGGGGATTGATGGGAGTACCGTTCTTCCAGATTCTGAAATCCAAGTGGGGGCCGGTAGAACGCCCGGTACTGCCCACATAGCCAATCACTTCTCCCTGACGGACACGATCACCCACACGCAGTCCTTTTGCAAACTTGGACAAGTGCAGATAAGCGGAAGTATAGACCGAATTGTGCTTGATCTTGACCATGTTCCCTCCAGCACCCGAATAAGCCCGATAGGTGACGACGCCGTCCCCAATGCTCATGACCGGAGTCCCGGCAGGTGCGGCATAATCAATACCGGTATGCGGCTGCACCCTACGGGTAATCGGATGTTTGCGGTTGTAGGAAAAGCCTGAGCTGATGCGGGTATAATTCAAAGGAGCTTTCAAAAAGGCTTTGCGCAGGCTCTCCCCTTTTTCGTTCCAATACGTGTTGCCACCTTCACTCTCCTCAAACCAGTAACATTGGTAGGGAGTTCCGTTGTGCACAAATTCAGCATACAGTACACGGTTGATATCCAACACCTCTCCCTTGTATGTGACCAGCTCATAGATGGCCCGAAAGGAATCCCCCGGCTGAACACCGAAAAAGTCGATGGTCCAGGCATAGATATCGGACAGGCGGATGGCCAATAGCGGACTTACACCCGCGTTGACACAGTCTGTCCACAACGATTGCCGGATGACCACCTCGGCATACTCGCATTTGATTTCCATCTCTTTTTCATGTACCTGGACAAACACCGAATCCCGAAGGCCAAACAGCACATAGGAACGGCTGTCCTGTTCATAAACCAGGTAGTCCGGACGTCCGATGGAGTCATTCGGATAATAGGCATGGTAGGCATTCCCGATCTTGAATTTGGTCACATCAAACACGCCTTCACAGGCTTCGCTGACCTGATAGGCCTCCTTCAGGGACAATCCCAGACGTTGCAGCACCGTTGAGAAATAATCACCGGAACGGACTTTCCCTTCGCGCACCTGATAGCCGGACAAGGGGATCCCATATTCACTGACTTCTTCGGTAACATGAGTCGGATCGGACAGACTCCCTGCAGGGTGCTGTTCCTGTGTACGTTGCTGACAGGAAGCCAGCATCAGCAGCCCCAATAAAAACAAACAATATCGGTTCGTGTTCATGAATTCTCTAAATTTTCGCTGCAAAGTAACGCATTTCTCGCGATTTTCTTTACTTTTGTCTACAATAAATCATAAAATTTAACACTATGCGGATGAATTCTGTTTGTACCAAAGCCATTCTGACGGCTTGCATGCTGGTCATGGCGGTTGCTTGCCAACACCAGTCCTCAAAACCCCGTATCGCCATTGTTGGTGTGGGTGTTGAATGCAGCACCTTCTCCCCGGCACGAACCACCCTGGATATGTTCCGGCCCAAATATGGAGACGAAATCCTGCAATCCTACCCTTTTTTCCGGGAAGACACGACCCTGATCAACCGGGCAGAATGGGTACCTGCCCTGGTTGCCTGGGCCACGCCGGGAGGAATGGTCACCCGTGAGTGCTACGATACCTTGCTGAACCAATCACTCCGCCTGCTGAAAGCCGGAATGCCTTATGACGGCATCTTTCTGGACATCCACGGCGCCATGAGCGTGGAAGGATTGGATGATCCGGAAGGCGACTACATCACCAAGATTCGGGAACTGGTGGGTGACAAGGTCATCATCTCAACCTCCATGGATCCGCACGGATGTGTATCCCCCCGCCTGGCTGCCGCTACAGACTTGATCACCTCCTTCCGGATGTCCCCGCACACAGACCGATACATCAGTCGGGAACGGGCCATCGTCAACCTGCTGGACCGCTTGGAAAACAACCTGGGCAAACCGAAATACAAAGCCTGGGTCAAAGTCCCCATCCTGCTCCCCGGCGAAAAGACCTCTACCCGCGTTGAGCCCGGAAAATCCTTGTACGAAGCCATTGTTCCGATTGAAGCCAAAGAGGGTGTCGTGGATGCCGCTATCTGGATGTCCTATCCTTGGGCAGACGAACCCCGCAACCACGGTGTGGTCGTGGTAGTCGGTGACGACAAGCAAGAGGTGGAAGCCGGAGCCAGACAATTGGCAGAACACTTCTGGTCCATCCGTCACGACTTTGAGTTTGTGGCCCCCACTGCGACCTTGGATGAAGTCCTCGAACAAGCCCTCAAGAGCAAGGTCCGTCCTTATTTCATCAGCGATATGGGCGACAACCCGACCGCCGGTGGAGCCGGAGATGTCACCTGGACCCTGACCCAGTTGCTCAAACGCCCCGAATTCAAGAAGGCCAGCGGAAAACGGCTGATTTATGCCTCCATCCCCGGACCGGACGTGGTAAAAGCTGCCCGGGAAGCCGGTGTCGGCGGACATGTAAAAGCCTATGCCGGAGCTATGGTGGACAACCGCTATGCCCCGCCCGTACTGATTGACGGGAAAGTTGAAAAAATCCTGGACTATGGTGACAACGACCAGGTTGTCATCCGCATGGGCTCCATGCAGATCATTGTGACCGAAAGCCGCCAGCCGTTCCACTACGAGGCTGATTTTGACCGGCTCGGTCTGAATCCCCGTCAGGCAGATATCATTGTAGTCAAACTGGGCTACCTGACCGAAGAACTGTATGATATGCGTGCCGACTGGATGATGGCCCATACCCGTGGAGGTGTGGATCAGGAACTCACCCAATTACCCTACCAACGTCTGGAACGTCCCATCTATCCGCTGGATCCCGACATGGATGATCCTGCCTTGGATGTCGTCTGGTACTAAACCCTCCGCGCAGAAACGCCCATGACAAAACGTCTTTTCTGGTTAGGCATTGCCCTGCTTGCACTGTCGTCGCAGGGATGTCAACACGATGACCATCCCGATAGCAGTGCAACTCCCCCGTCTGCAAAAATACGGTCGGCCGATAAAGCGGCTGCTCCTGGGCAGCTGATGGTCAAGATCGCTGCGGATCTGGACCAATTTCCGTTTGACAGCATCGACGGTGTCCAGCTTCAGGCCAGACGCCTGTTCCCCATCAATCGCCATACGGAAGCCAAAACCCGGCAAGCAGGACTGGACCGCTGGTACCTGGTCTCCTTTGATACCGGCACGTCCCTGCAGCAGATGGCCCTGGCCTTGGCCGAAGATCCCCGGATAGTTCTGGTGGAATACGATGCCTATCTCCATGCCATTGAGCCCGTCAAAGCGGACCCGCATGAGCAAAAGCGCATCCGTCCGCTTTCTCAGACGGCCATGCCTTTCAATGATCCGGAACTGCCCTACCAATGGCATTACTACAACGACGGATCCCTGGGAGAGCAGACCCAGCCAGGTGCCGACATCAACTTATTTGAAGCCTGGAAGTATTGCACAGGGGATCCGCGCATCATCGTCGCTGTGCTGGATGACGGGGTGATGCACACCCACGAGGACCTGGCAGCCAACATGTGGGTCAACGAGGCGGAAGCTGCCGGACAACCCGGAATAGATGACGACGGTAACGGTTATGTTGACGACATTCACGGATTCAATTTCTGCGACATGACCGGAATACTGACCTGGGACAAGGCCAATGACATCGGGCATGCCACCCACGTGGCCGGGACCATTGCCGCGGTCACCAACAATGGCAAATACGTGGCCGGCATCGCCGGAGGCTCCGGCCAGGGAGACGGGTGCCGGATCATGAGTTGCCAGATCTTCTCCAACAACGAAGCCACCACGACTTCCAACATGATTGCCGCCTTGAAGTACGCTGCGGACAACGGAGCGGTCATCGCCAACAATTCCTGGTCCTACTCCCCGGGCGACCACACCTCCGATCAGGCCTATGAGCAGTTCGAGTCCGGATTCCAAGCTGCGGTTGACTATTTTACCCAATATGCAGGACTGGACGGGCTGATTGACGGCGGATTGGTCATTTTTGCCGCGGGCAACGAGAGCTATCCGCAACCTTCTTATCCGGGAGCCTATTACTCCACCGTCTGCGTAACGGCCATGGCCGCCGATTATACGGCAGCCTACTACACCAATTACGGAACAGGTGCGAACATCTGCGCTCCGGGAGGAGAACTCATCCACGGATCCATCTTCGCCATCTCCTCTACCTCCATTGGCCAGTGGGGATATGAATACATGCAAGGAACCTCCATGGCCTGCCCCCACGTTGCCGGCTGTGCTGCTTTGGGGCTGTCCTATGCCTTGCAACAGGGAAAATCCTTTACCCTGGAAGAATACCGTAACCTGCTGCTCACCTCTGTGCACGATATCAATGCCTACCAAGTCGGAACCAAACCGATTTTTGACTACGTCACCGGCACCTACATAGACATACCTCTGGAACCCTACCAACACCAACTCGGAAGCGGTTACATGGATGCCCATCTGCTGCTGATGCAGATCGAAGGGACACCCTGCCTCTACTTTGCTGCAGGAGAAACCAGTTACCTGTCCCTGGACGAATACTTCGGTTCGGGTTCCTCATCACTCACGTACCTGCGTGCAGAAATGAGTCCGGAAGACCGGGACGCCCTGGGGATCAGTACGGACCCGAGTTTTGAAAACGGCCGGCTAAAGATCCGTTGCACCCGGACCGGCAGCGCACGCATCCGCGTCACCGCCATCATCGGCGGACAACAGGTCGGAGGAGACGAGATGGGCGGCATGGAGGTCAGCCGTGAGTTTGAATTGATTGTACGAACAAATGTCGCCGGAAATGGCGGATGGTTATAAAACGGAATGAACATGCGTCTTCATCATTTCTACCTGTTTATTCTCCTGGTGGTGCTGTCAGCATGCTCCCGGGAAGCCAAGGAAACTACGCAGCCTGATCCGGTCATCGAAATCCGTTTCGGCTCCTTATCCGCAACTGCCGGCCAGCACCAGGCCGTCATTCAAGCCCAGTTACCGGTCTGCACCCTTGACGGCACACCCAGCAGCAACTTTACCTACGGACTAGAGTACCGCCTCACAGCAGAAAGCAACTGGTCTGCGGCCCTCGATGTCACCGTGCAAGGGGAGCAGCTGACCTACACCCTTACCCAACTGCAACCGGCCACCTCCTATACTTGCCGACAATGGGCACAAGTCCAGGGAGAACCGGTGCGCTACGGTTCCCCGATCGACTTCTCAACCCAGGAAGAGACACCCCCCGAGAACGAATATGCCCTCTCGCTGGAAATCGGAACCGTCACCCCATACGGGCTGTATGCCACGGTCGAACTCCGGCAGTTGACCTACCTGATCAATGGCCAGGCCTCACCCATCCATTCCTCAAAACTGGAATTCCGGGCGGCAGAGCAGACCTCCTGGCAAAGTATGCTGCTCAATGATTGGGATTACCAAAGTCCTTATCCGGTAGAAATCCCCCAAACCGGCACCCTGCAGGAAGAAACGGATTACGTTTTCCGCATCCAGGCCATTTCCACCGCAGAAGGGGCAGAAGTATGTTACTCCGAGCTCCATTCTTTCACGACCCGGGAAGCGACCGCAAGTGTTGTCCAATCTGCCCCGACAGTGGATCTATCCGAAACAGCCGTGACACTTTCCGTACAACCGGTTGAAATATGGCTTGACGAACGTTATCCCCAAACCGATTACCAGGCAGTCCTCCAACTGCGGGAAGCCAACACCTCCAGCTGGAAGAGTTACCCGGCTGATGTTTCAACAGATGGCTACACCATCACCCTCCAATTGGAGGCGCTCGAACCCGATACGGATTACCAGGCAAGGGGAGTAGTGACCTACCGTTCAACAGAATACATGACCGACGTCACTACCTTCACAACGCCCCAAAAAGAGACCCCGGATCCTCCGGTCGGAGGCGATACCGGGCTACTGGCCGGCACCTGGCACCTGGTCGAATGGAGGACCCAAGTTCCGGACTTTGAGGTCTACATCTGCTTGAACGAAACCGGAGACCTTACCCTTTGGCAGAAGATGGAAAGCCGCATCTGGGAATGTTTCCAATCCGTAGCCAGTCTGGATGGCAACATCATTTCCGGCACCTACCTGGACGGAACACCATGGGGGGCTTCCTACTACTTCGTTCTGGAACAGGACAAGATGATCTGGACCGACACCGAAGACCCTTCCGACATCAGTGTCTATGAACGTTCCACCCTTCCACAGGAGCTGGAACCCGCACCGGAGGGCATCCGCCGGCAAAGCGAAGAAGAAAACAGCCGATTCCTGTAATCGGCTGTTTTTTTGTCCTCCTGCAGAACCGAAGAGATTGTTGATAACTTCTGTGGATAATTTTGGAAAAAAGTGGAAAAGAATGGAAAATGTTTCTTACTTTTGCAGGAGTTTAGACGACATTCCGTTATGGCCAAATTTATCGGGGAATACAAAGGGAAATTGGACGACAAGGGAAGACTGGTCTTTCCTGCCGCCCTGAAGGCTGCTGTGCCCGATGGTGAGCCACTGAAGTTTGTGGTCAAACCTGCCCTGTTTGTCCCTTGCCTGGAGATTTACACCTATGCCGAATGGGAAAAGGAATCCGAAGCCTTGAAAGCCAAGCTGAATTTCTTCCGCCGAGAGGACAATGCCTTCTGGAGGACTTACATGCGCCATCGTACCGTCATCGAGCCGGATGCAAAGATGGGCCGCTTCTCTCTCCCCAAAGAACTGACGGACAAGGCCAGCATCGTCAAGGACGTCATCTTTAGCGGTAGTGACTACAAGATTGAATTGTGGGCTGCCGATCTTTTCGATTCAGAAATTCTTTCCGAGGAAGATTACGCCCCCCTGGCGGAAAAACTGCTCGGCCAATAAATCCGGAGGAAGCAGAATGGAGTCTTACCACATACCCGTGCTTTTACAAGAGAGCGTGGACGCTTTGAATATCAAACCGTCCGGAGTCTACATGGATGCCACCCTGGGCGGAGGCGGACATACCCGTGAAATACTTTCCCGACTGGATGCAAACGGTCGGCTGCTGGTTTTTGACCGGGACCAGGAAGCCCTGGCCAATGCCCCCAAAGATCCCCGCGTGATTGTGGTACACCACAATTTTCGTTTTATCCAGAATTTCCTGCGCTACCACGGGTTTGATGCTGCGGATGGGATTCTGGCAGACCTGGGAGTTTCCTCCCACCAGTTTGACACATCGCAACGCGGCTTTTCGTTCCGTTTCGAAGCCGACCTGGACATGCGGATGAACCACCACAGCGAAAAAACAGCCCGCGACATCCTCAACACCTACGCGCAGGAAGAACTGGAAACCATTCTCCGGCTATATGGGGAGGTGGAAAACAGCCGTCGGATCGCAGGGATGATTGTAACCGCCCGTAGCCAAGCCCCGATCCAGACCACGACCGACCTGACCAAGGCGGTTGAGAAGGCCCTGCCCAAAGTCGCAGAGCACAAATTCCTGGCCAAGATCTATCAGGCCCTTCGCATTGAAGTCAATGGAGAGATGGAAAGCCTGGGCGGCTTCCTGCAAGGCGCAGCACGCGCTCTGCGTCCCGGAGGTCGTCTGTCCGTCATTACCTACCACTCGCTGGAAGACCGGATGGTCAAAAACTTTATCCGGTGCGGCAATCTGTCCGGAAAGGACGAACGCGACCCGTTTGGCCGCTCCAATGCCCCCCTGAAAGCCATCAATAAAAAAGCGGCACTCCCCAGCGAAGAGGAGATTGCCCGGAACACCCGGGCACGCAGTGCCAAACTCCGCGTAGCCGAAAAACTGGAAACAACCCGATAGACAACGACATGAAACTGAAAAATACCATACAGGACATTTTAGGCGGACAGATGCTGGTCCGCAATGGAGGGCTTCTCAAGCACTGGGCCTTCCTGCTGTATTTGTGCGGTCTGGTATTGGTCATGATATCCATCCGATTTGCCATCAAGGATGCCTTGCTGCAAGAGGTAAAGTATGCCGAAATTCTCCACGAGAAGAAAATCGAGCATGCAGGAAAATTTGCCGAAACACTGCTTCGCTCCCAAAAGAGCGAAATCCAGAAAGCCCTGAAAGCCAATGGATCTACGTTACATCCTCCCGTTGACACCCCTAAACGCATCCCCCTGTCCGATGAACAAGAGCAGCAATAAGACCAACGGTGATATCTCCACCTACAGCAAGCGTTTCCGGTGGGTGTTTTTCGGGGCTTTCCTCATCGCTTTATTTCTTTTTATCAGCATCATCCGGCTGCAATTTTTCAGCGAAGATCCTGCCCGCTACGAAGACTTCTTCCGTCAGGACATCATCGTGCCCAACCGAGGCAAGATCCTTTCCCACGACGGACGCACCATGGCCATGTCCATCCCTTATTACAAACTGACTTGGGACAGTACCCGGATTACCGACAGCGTTTTCACCGCCGACGTGGACTCGTTGGCCCTTTGCCTGTCTCAACTCTATGGAGACAAGAGCCCCAGGGACTACAAAAGACTCCTGACCAATGCCCGGAAGAACAAAAAACAGTTCATTTACATCAACTCCCAGAAGGTTACGTACCGCCAACTGCAAGAGGCCAAGACCTTCCCCATCTTTCGCCTGGGACGGTTTTCGGGTGGCTTCGTAGCAGAGGACGTCACCCAACGCAAAACGCCGTATGACCGTCTGGCCTACCGGACCGTCGGCTACATCCGCAAAAATGAACACAACGCAGAATACGGAGTCGGACTGGAAAGCAGTTTCAACCAGAAACTCAAAGGACAACCCGGCGTACGGACCATTGCCTTGGACCTGAATAACCAATGGATCGAGGCGAGCGGCACCTACATCCCCGCCCAGGACGGCTATGACCTGCGCACCACCCTGGACATTGATATCCAGGAAGCGGCCGAAGTGGCCTTGCGAGAACAGCTGGCCCAGTCCGACCTGCTGGAAGGGGCCACCGCCATTGTGATGGATGTGAAGACCGGTGCAATCCGGGCCATGGCCAACATGAAGAAAGACAAAAACGGCAACTTTGACGAGTCCTACAACTATGCGATAGCAGAAGCCAACGACCCGGGGTCCACCTTCAAACTGGTGACCATGGTCGCCCTGCTGGAAGACGGGCTCATCACGCTGGACACCCCGGTAGATGCCGGAAACGGTGAATGGAAATATTCCACCAAGACTTTCACTGACTCCCACCACGGCGGGTACGGAAAACTCACTGCCCCGACGGCATTCGAAAAATCCTCCAACATCGCCTTTGCCAAACTGGTGACCCAGTACTACCAGAACAACGAAGAACAGTTCATCGCCCGTATCCACGGGATGAAGATCGGGGAGAAATACGGATTTGACATCGAAGGGGAAGGCACCGCCCGCATTCCCTCTCCCGAAGACAACGACTGGTCAGCCTTGTCCATGCCGATGATTTCCATGGGTTACAGCATCACCATCACCCCCCTGCACACCTTGACCTTCTACAACGCCATCGCCAATGACGGCAAGATGATGAAGCCCTACCTGGCCGAAGCCCTGTTGCAGGACGGACGGGTGATTGAAGAATACCCACCTCAACAGCTGCTGGGATCGGTCTGCTCGAAAAGCACCCTGCGCGATGTAAAGACCGCCATGGAAGGTGTGGTCAAAAACGGAACCGGGAAAGGCATTCAGGATGAACGTTACGGCATCGCCGGAAAAACGGGGACCGCCCAGATTCTTTTTGACGGAGTGTACAAGGACGCACAAGGCTACCGGAAGCACCAGGCCTCATTTGCCGGTTATTTCCCGAGCGATGACCCCAAGTATTCCTGCATCGTAGTCCTGTATTCCACCAAGACCCGGGGCAATTTCTACGGGGCACAGTGGGCAGCACCCGTCTTCAAGAAGATTGCCGACTTCATCTACAACACCCATCCCGAATGGCATCCGATCCGTCGCTCCGGCAAAGACCTTCGCCCGAGCGACGACCCCAACATTGCAAACGGACAAGGCAACGAAACCCTCACCGCCATGAACCAGGTCCCGATCCGCAAACGGCCGGCCATTTCAGTCAACAACTGGGTGGCGTTTGACCGGGACAGCACCGGCCTTACTGCCCACTCCATCCAACAACCGCAACAGACCCTGGGCAACACCTTGAACATGGGGCTCAAAGATGCGCTCTACCTGCTGGAAAACCAGGGTTGCCGCGTTGTTGTTCACGGAGAAGGGCGCGTCGTCCGACAGGAGCCGCCCCCGGGCACGCCCTTAAAAGGACATCCAACGGTCACCTTAACCCTCTCAAAACAGAAAAAATGAAACAACTCAATACACTGATCCAATTCCTTTCTCCGCTGGAAACACATGGAGAATTGTCACGACAAGTCGCGGGCATTGCCTGTGACTCTCGTCGTTGTATGAAGGACGATTTGTTCATCGCTTATACCGGTGCCGCCAACGACGGACACCAATACATCCAACAAGTACTGGACAAAGGCGCCAGTATCATCGTGTATGAAAATCCTCAGGCTTATCTTCCGCAATACGGGGATGTCACTTGGATCCGGGTACAGGACGGACGGGATGCCCTGGCCATCCTGGCGGATGCCTACTACGACCACCCGAGCCGGAAACTCCGCCTGGTAGGAGTCACCGGCACCAATGGAAAAACCACCACCGCCACCCTGCTCTACCAGCTGTTCCGGGGTTTGGGCTACGAATGTGGACTGATTTCCACCATTGCCAATTACGTGGGTTCCCACCGTTACGAGACCGAAAACACCACCCCGGACCCGATCTCGCTGAACCGTTTGCTGGACGAGATGGTGTGCCAAGGATGCGAGTACGCTTTTATGGAAGTGAGTTCCCACGCATTGGAGCAAAAGCGCACAGCTTCCCTGCATTTTACCGGGGGCATCTTTACCAACCTGACCCACGACCACCTGGATTACCACAAGACATTTGCCGAATACATCCGCTGCAAGAAACTCTTCTTCGACCACCTGCCCGAGAGCGCCTTTGCCCTGACCAATGCCGATGACCGCAACGGTCGCATCGTGGTACAGAACACGGCCGCACGAGTGTACGAATACGCCGCCAGAACCCCCGCCGACTTCAAAGTCCGGGTCGTTGAGAAAAGCCTGGAAGGCAGTCTGCTCAACATTGACCACACCGAAGTTTGGACCCGGTTCATCGGTGCCCACAATGCCTACAACCTGCTGGCTGTTTATGCTGCAGCCAAGTTGCTGGGGGCTGACCGGGACGAAATCCTCTCCGGCATCAGCGCCCTGAAAGCCGTAGCCGGACGCCTGGAATATGTACAAGGCGGCAACAACCTCACTGCAGTGATCGACTACGCCCACACCCCGGATGCCTTGGAGAATGTATTGAAGACCCTCAAGGACATCACCGGCAACGCCCACCCGCTCATCTGCATCTTCGGTTGCGGTGGCAACCGGGACAAGACCAAAAGACCGGAAATGGCAAGGATTGCCCAAAAGATGGCAGACAGGATAATAGTCCCCTCCGACAACAGCCGTACCGAAAGGACATCGGACATAATGGCCGACATAAAATCCGGCATGGACTTGAGCGGACGCGCCAAAACACTTTTCATAGAAGACAGAGAGGAGGCAATCCGCACAGCAG
>CALCYB010000192.1 GCA_937906485.1 uncultured Rikenellaceae bacterium | reverse complement strand
GCTGATCGGTGCCGGATCGATGAAGCCGGACCTGCTTCGGGAGCATATCCAGAAATGTCGTCAGGCAACGGATCGTCCTTTTGGGGTCAATGTGCCGTTGATGTCGCCCTATGCTGCGGAGTTGATGGAGGTGATTATCCAGGAGAATGTCCCGATCGTCTTTACTTCGGCCGGAAGTCCTAAATTGTGGACTGCCCGTCTTCATCAGGAGGGAATCCGGGTGGCGCATGTGGTGGCCAGTTCAAAATTTGCACTCAAATGCCAGGAGGCAGGCGTGGATGCTGTTGTGGCGGAAGGCTTTGAGGCAGGAGGTCATAATGGGAAGGAAGAAACCACGACCATGGTCCTGATACCTCAGGTGCGTAATGTCCTGTCCATTCCGCTGTTGGCTGCAGGAGGCATTGTCAATGGTGCGACCATGGCTGCGGCCTTTGCTTTGGGGGCAGAAGGTGTCCAGGTGGGTACCCGTTTTGCGCTGACCCAGGAAAGCAGCGCACACGAGACCTTCAAACAGATGTGCCTGGGATTGGGAGAAGGGGATACGATGTTGTCTTTGAAGAAAATATCGCCTACACGTTTGATCAAGAACCCGTTTTATCAGCAGGTTGCCCAAGCCGAAGACCGGGGAGATTCGGTAGAGGCGTTGCGCGAACTGCTGGGACGCGGCAGGGCCAGAAACGGTATGTTCGAGGGAGATCTCGCCGAGGGTGAACTCGAAATAGGGCAAGGTGTCAGTCTGATAGACGATCTGCCGAACGCAGGCAAGCTGGTCCGGCAGATGGTGCAAGAGTATGAAGCGGCAGTCAGCCGTCTATTTCCATTGGATTTCCACAACTAGGTCGATTTCATCCGGCACCTGATCCAGTTTGATCAGGATGCCTTCCTTTTCCTGATGGTAGCGGACCGGTGTGCGGTCATCAAAGCGGACGCATTGTTTGATCTTCTTATGATTGGGAATGGGCAGGTAGATGGCAGCATCTTCTGCATTGAGGATGTGCACAAATGTCTTGTTGTCCTTGCGGGTGGTTACGCCCCATTCGTGGGGTACCACTTCACCGCCGCGTGTGCCGTAAATGGTTTCTCCATAGACTTGGAGCCATTTTCCCATTTCTGCCATCCGTTCCAGGGCTTGATCCGGGAATGCACCGTCAGGACGAGGTCCGACATTCAGCAGCAGGTTGCCGTTCATACCGGCAGCGCGCACCAGCAGGTGGATGAGTTCTTTGGTGGATTTGTAGTTGCGGTCCTGGATCTTGTACCCCCACATGCCGTTCATGGTCTGACAGGTTTCCAAAGGAAGGGAACTGATGTCCTGACCGGAAAGTCCTGCCAGGTTCTGGCCGGGGAGGTCCCGTTCGAAAATCTGGATATCTTCACCGGGATAGGGCGTGATGTGGTGGTTGTTGGCAATCAGGCACGACGGCTGCAGCCGGTGAATCATTTTGTATTGTTCTTCCAGTTCCCAGTTAAAGCCGGGTTGTTGGTCCTTGTCCCACAGACCGTCAAACCAGATGGCACCGATCGGTCCGTAGTTGGTCAGCAGTTCGGTCAGTTGTGCGTTCATGAAGTCATAGTAACCGTCCCAGTCGGGTGCCAGCTCACGACCGGTATCATGACCGGTACGTCCCAACGGATAGTCCGGCCGGAACCAGTCGATGTGGGAATAGTACAGGTGCAGGCGGATGCCTTGTTTGTGACACTCATCGGCCAGTTCTTTGAGGATGTCCCGTCCGAAGGGCGTTGCATCCACGATATTGTAGTCCGATTCAGCCGTATGGAACATGGAGAACCCATCGTGGTGACGGCTGGTGAAACAGATGTATTTTGCGCCGCAGGCCTTGACGGCGGCTACCCATTCCGCAGCATTGAATTTGGACGGGTAGAAGCCTGCCGGCAGGTGTTCGTATTCATCAATATCCAAACCTCTTGAGTGCAAGGCCCATTCACCTTGGGCAAGCATGCTGTAGACACCCCAGTGGATGAAGATTCCGAATTTGTCATCTTGAAATTCGCTGCGGGCGTGCATGATCTCAGGGGTGGGTTCGTAGATCCAGTCACGGTCCGGTTCTGTTTGAGCGGTGGCCGCTGCACAATATAGGAGCAGGCCGAGTAGTGTTCCAATTTTTTTCATGATGTACAAATATACGAAAAGAGTCGTATCTTTGCGCCAAGAAGTTACGAAAAAGGTCTAAATTATTGAGAATGAATAACGACCTTTTGGTTGA
>CALCYB010000191.1 GCA_937906485.1 uncultured Rikenellaceae bacterium | reverse complement strand
TTCGCGCTGCATCTCCTGTTTCATGTTCATTTCCGTAAACATGTCCATCCACTCCGCACGCAACTGGTATTCCTTCTTACCAAAATATTTTTCCATGGCCTCAACACCACCGAAATTGGCCACCATGTTCGCCACGTATTCTTCCAACTGCACCTGGATGTAATCCATATTCACCGAAATACTATCCAACTCAGCCTGAATCAGAAAGAGGTTGTCTTCCATCATGCGCTCCAGCAGCTCACAACGGATGTCCTTGCCGGTACTGGTGTAACCCCGTGCTTTCATGTTCATAACTTCAGACTCAAGCTCCGAGAGCATGATCATCCGGTTTCCCACCAAAGCGATGGTCTTGTCCACCAAACCATTGTTATAGCGTTGAGCGGAGACTTCCGGCATCCCCATCCACGCCATGGCGCAGATTCCTATCAGTAAGGCTATCTTTTTCATCAATCTCTGTAAATTTTTAGTTTTTCTGTTTCCGCCGCTTCCTGTAGCAAATCGCGTTCCAGTTCCATCAACAACTGGTCACGTCTTCTACCGATGAGCACTTCTTCTATCCGGTCTTCACAATATTCAAATGGAGCCACTTGCCCCTCTGCTGTCCGGTCATAGACGAACAGCAGGTAAACATACCCCATGTCCTCCAATTCATACCAGTTCCTTCGGGAAAGGCCTTGTTCGCACTGGGCTTCGGCAATGCCCATTTCTGCAGCAATCCGTCCCAAATCGGTCCATGCATTGTTGAAGTTGTTGTAAGAAATGGCTGAGTTATGGCACAATTCCTCCAACACTTCCAATTCGTCCGGCTTGAGGGTCTTGTACAAGGAGCGTATGCGGGACAGGTTGGGTGAATTCCGGTTGAGCTTCACCAGACGTCCCTTGACCAGCTGGCCGCTGGTGCAGAACAACTCCTGATGCTCCTGGTAGTAATTTTCTTTTTCCACCGCAGACAACGTCGTATCCAGACGCTGTTCTACAAACAATTGCTCATAGCGGTACACCAGAACCGAACGCCGGTAATCCTCCATCTCCCGCGTCAGGTCTTTCTCCTGATCCGACAACTGGCTGTTGGCCTGCTCCAGCAACAGACAACGCAGGGCCCATTGTTGGATATAAGCTTCCGCCAATGCAATGCTGTCACTGACAGGTGTACCCTTGGGCACCGTCAACTCCAGTTCTGAACGGAACAGGACCTGATCACCGACACGCGCCACCACATCTCCCTTCAAAACACGGTCGGCCCATTCGCAGGAAACTGCGGAAAGGGCCAACAGGACAAGAGCCGGTATCAATCTCCGGTTCATATGCTTTAACGGCTATAGTTCGGAGCCTCCCGGGTAATGGTTACATCGTGCGGGTGGTTCTCTGCTACACCGGCAGCCGTCACGCGGATGAATTGAGCTTCGCGCAAGGTTTCAATATCCTTGGCTCCGCAGTAACCCATACCGGCACGCAGACCACCGACCAACTGATAAATCACTTCCGACAAAGTACCCTTATAGGGGACCTGAGCAACGATTCCTTCCGGAACGAGCTTCTTCACATCGTCTTCCATATCTTGGAAATAACGGTCTTTGGATCCTTTCTGCATGGCTTCCAATGATCCCATTCCTCGATAAGACTTGAACTTACGGCCATTCAGGATGATGGTTTCTCCCGGAGATTCCTCCACTCCTGCAAAGAGAGAACCGGCCATTATCGTGCTTGCACCTGCAGCCAGAGCCTTCACCACATCTCCCGAGTAACGGATACCACCGTCAGCGATGACAGGTATGCCGGTGCCCTTGAGAGCCTCCGATGCCATCATAACAGCTGAAAGCTGAGGCATTCCCACTC
>CALCYB010000190.1 GCA_937906485.1 uncultured Rikenellaceae bacterium | reverse complement strand
CTCGGTCTGATCTGTGTGGGCATCCATCGGGATGGGTCCCACTTCGATGTGCTGGCAACGGGAGACGATGGTGGTCATGACGCGTTGCGGGGCACGAGTGATCAGGAAGAAGTAAGAATTGGGGTAGGGCTCTTCAATGATTTTCAAGAGTTTGTTTGCTGCTTCAGCCGTCATCCGTTCGGGAAGCCAGAGGATGGTGAACTTGTTGCCTCCTTCGTATGCCCTCATGGACATTTTGGCCAGGATTTCTTTGGCTTCCTGTACGGCAATGGTACCGGTCTTTGTTTCCAGTCCCAATGCTTTGCTCAGGGTTTCTTCCGAGAAATAAGGGTTGGTCAGCAGCAGGTTCCGCCAGGGAGCCAGAAAGGATTCGACGGCCGGTCGGCCGGAACTCTTGCCGGTGTTGTTGATCGGGAAGATGAAATGAAGGTCCGGATGAATGAGCTTGTTGAATTTCTGGCAACTGGGGCAGACACCACAGGCTTCCGCATTTTTTCTGTCGGGACAGCACAAGTATTGTGCCAGTGCAACAGCCAGCGCAACGGCCCCGTATTCCCCGTTTTCGGAGAACAGGATGGCATGGCTGGTGCGATGCTCGTCGCACATGGTGGCCAGGCGTTTCTTGAGGGGTTCATTTCCCCGGATATCTCGGAACAACATACTACAAAGTTAGTTTTTTTGTCTTATCCACGGATGACCATTTCGCACTTTTCGCAATCGAATTCGACGGTGAGCCGGTATCCTTGGTTGATCAGGTACCAGGGGCGAGTGTCCTTGCCTTTGGTGCAGCGGCCCATTTCGTGGCGAAGGCAGTATTTGCAGCGCATCAGTTCGGCCCCTGCTTCCGGATGGATCTCGTACGCTTCCTGGGGGGCCATGTCCAGCTCTTGGTACAACTCTCGGGAGAGACGGTTGGCTATGTTCAGGTTGCCGGAACGTTGGCTTTCCCAGGCCAGGCGGCTGAGGGTCTGCTGTGCGGGTGTGATGATGGGTGCGGGCAGGTGTCGGGTATTCTGCGGAGCGGGCTGCCGGTCAAAAGCGTCGGCCAGTGTGCGTCGGGCTTCGTTCAGACGGGAGGCCGGGATGAACGGACAAGCCTGAATCCGACAATCCCGGAGGAAGAATTGGTAGCAATTGCTTTTTTTCTCCAGTTGGCGGCGGATGTTCTCCAGGGCCATGGCTTCGTTCTTGGCAGCATCAAAAGGACCCTCTATGCGGCATGTGGCTCGGGTGCCGTCCGGACGGTGGGCCAGAAGCAGCAAGCCATCAGCATCTTGTGTCAGGTCCAGCACAATGGGAATGATGCGTTGTGGCATCTGCTTTTCCAGGTCTTTTTCAAAACTGTGGTTGAAGTTGCGGTAGAGCATACGGCCGTTTTTCAATTCGGGGAGCGCTTTGCTTTTGATGACTCCGTCCTGCACTTGTTCGATGCGGAAACCGGTTACCTCACCGCGATCGGTGACCAGACAGAGTCCGTCTCCATTGTGCAGGAGCTTGTCGGTCTTGATCCGGAAGGTGGCCCAGTCCTGTTTGATTTGGAGATGGTGCAGTTCACCGATGGGCTCTCCAATGTTTTTGCCTGCATCCATTGAACACCACTTCTGCCGTTTTCCGTCCAGAAAAAATGAAGTTCTTCCCCGGCTGAAGGTGTAGTCCGGGTTGGGGGTGAAACCGCCCGATACCGTTCCCCATGAGGCGCGGGCATAACGGTCCGGATACCGGTCAATGAGTTGGTCCAACAGCCGGCGGTAGTGGCGGACGATGTTCTTGACGTAGGATTCGTTCTTGAGGCGGCCCTCGATCTTGAAGGAGCAGACACCGGCTTGGGCCAGGGCTTCCAAGTGGTCATCTCCCGAAAAATCTTTCAGAGACAGCAGGGTCTTGTTGCGGGCAAGCAGATTCCCGTCCGCATCTTCCAGGTCATAGCGGCCCCGGCAGGCCTGGATGCAGCTTCCTCGGTTGGCGCTGCGCCCGGCCAGTTTCTGACTCAGGTAGCAGGCACCGCTGTAGGATACGCAGAGGGCGCCGTGGACAAAGGTTTCGATCTCACAATCTACGGCCTGGCGGATCTGCTGGATCTGTTGGACGGACAACTCGCGGGCCAGAATGATGCGCTCAAAACCGAATGAAGCCAGAAAACGCGCCTGCTCCACGGTGCGGATGTTGGTTTGGGTGGAGGCATGCAAAGGGATCGGTGGCCGTTTCATTTTCAGAATGCCCAGGTCTTGGACGATGACGGCGTCACAGCCAATCCGATAGGCCTGTTGCAGGTAGTATTCGGCTTCCGGCAGTTCGTGGTCATAGAGGATGGTGTTGAGCACCAGGTAGACTTTGACCCCGAACCTGTGGGCATAGGCGGTCAGCTCCTGCAGGTCTTCGAAGGAATTGCCGGCCGCTTCTCTGGCCCCGTAAGCGGGACCGGCTATATAAACAGCATCGGCACCGCAGTTGATGGCTGCGATGCCGATTTGTTTGTCTTTGGCCGGAGCCAGCAGTTCAAGTTTTATTTGCATTTGAGCTCAACTTCGACTTTGTGTTTTGCATATTCTGCAAATTGGGGGTCAGTCAGAATGGCCTTGTAGTAGCCACAAGCTTTGTCGCTTTGTCCGAGTGCTTCGTACGAAGTTGCCGCATAATATTTCATTTGGTTGGCGTCGTTGGCATTCGGAGACATGGCCAGGTAAGCTTCCAGACCGGCAACGGCTTCGCTGTATTTCTTTGCGCTGACTGCTGCAATCGCATAGATCTTATGGGCTGTCGGGTTTTCTTGGATGGCGTTGGCTTGGCTTGCATAGTCCATCGCTTCGGTGAAGTTCTTGGCTTGACGGGCCTTGTTGGCTTTGTTCAGGTAGAAACCGGACAGTTGTTTGTCTGCGTTGGCCTTTTGTCCCAGTTCTGCTGCTTTGTTGAAAGCATTCACCGTTTGTTCGTCGTTGCTGGTGCGGGAAGAAGCCATACCCAGACGCAACCATGCCATTGCGTTGTTGCCGTCAACTTCAAGGGCTTTCAGGTAAGCTGCAGTTGCTCCGTTGTAATCCTTGGCATTCAGTTTGTCGTTTCCGTCTTGGATGTACAGTTGAGGTATCAGGGTCTCTGCTTCAGCAGCAGTAGCTTCGTCTCCGAATGCAGTTGCTTTTTCAATCGCTGTCTTCAATGTTTCTACAGCTTTGTCCAGCTCTTTGGCTACGCCAAGTTCCTTGCCGATGTGGAGGTAGAGGGTCGGGATGACGCTTTTACAGTTGTTGGCCACTTCATCTGCATCAAGACCAATGATTTCTGCTTCCGCCAAAGCTTTTTCGAAATTTTCCAGAGCGGCAGTCATGTTTCCTGCATTCAACTCATTAGCGCCGGCGTTGTACAATTCAGTTGCGGTTTCAACCGTTTGTGCGAAAGTAGCAGAGATCGCAAACAATGCGACAAAAGTAGATAATACCAGTTTTTTCATTGTGCTGTTTTTATTCAAATGTTTGATTGTTTGTATAAAAATTAATCTTTCAAACCACAAATGTAAATAAAAATATTAAGCAACTGTTTTTTTTCTTTAAATTTGCTCATTCATAAGTTTATCCAGTATGAAGAAATTGCTCATCATGATTCTTGGCGGGTTGTGTCTGTTGCCTGGTCTGACAGCCCAGCCCTTGGAAAATCTGCCGGATGATCCCCGTATTGTAAAAGGAACCTTGGCTAACGGTTTGAGTTATTATCTGGTCAAGAACCAGGCACTGCCCGGCCGTGCTGATTTCTACCTGGTGGAAAAATCAGGCTCCGCTTTGGAGGGACCGGGTCAAGCCGGGATGTCCGCTTTTCTGGCACAGATGTCGATCCGGGGCACCCGTAGTTTTCCGGGAACCACGATGTTGGATTATTTTGAGGGGCTGGGTCTGGATGTGAACCGAGATTTTGAGATCCGGACAGCATTGGAAGAAACCATTTTCCGGCTTTCGAATGTTCCGGTCGCCAAAAGTGCGGCCGTGATGGACTCCACATTGCTGGTGC
Source organism: uncultured Rikenellaceae bacterium (assembly GCA_937906485.1). GTDB lineage: Bacteria > Bacteroidota > Bacteroidia > Bacteroidales > UBA932 > JAGCJX01. The sequence continues at coordinate 21,519 of CALCYB010000190.1, read as the reverse complement.
TGTACAACTGGTCGTGTTCCATGAATCTGGATGAGGAAGATGTCCGACAGGAAAAGGCCTTTTTCAGGAATGAGTACATTACCCGGGATTCTGCCCAGCATCGGATCAGCCGTCAGTTGCGGATTCAATTGCTGAAAGGTACGCAGTATGAGCATACGTTTACCAAAGACCTGCTCGCACAGATGGAAGCCTTCTCTTCCAAGGAGCTGCGGCAGTTCTATTACCGCTGGTCGCGTCCCGATCTGCAGGCCCTGGTGCTGGTCGGGGATATTGATCCGGCACAAGTGGAAATGAAGATCAAAGCATTGTTCCAGACCATGCCCAAAGCTCCGGTTGTCGAAGAACGGGATTACGAACAACCGCGTATGTCCGGTTCGTTGGAGGTGGTTCATGCCTCGGATCCGCAGGCATCGCAAGCGGAGTTGGCCTTCCATTTCCGCAGCCTGCCCCTGCCTGAGAACTTGCGGAATACCACCATGGCTTACTTGCAGTCCTATGTGGAAGGAATGGCCGGGCAGTTGTTGGAAGAACGGATGCAGGGTGCAAAATCGTCTTCCGGTCTTCCGATCTGGAACGAGAATGTGACCCATGGCCGTTTCTTGGGGATACAGAATCAGGAGTCCCTTCGGCTGAGTTTTGCAACCTTGCCCGACAGTCTGGATAAAGCGGTCTTGTGGACCGCCCGTCTGTTGGAGCAGATCCGTCGCCAAGGGTTTTCCCATGAAGAGTTTGTCCGGGCCAAGACCCGTTATGCCGCCAATCTGGAGCACCGTTACCAATACCGGGATTTTACACCCAATCAGACCTATGCGGCACGCTGCATCAGTCATTTCCTGGGAGGGACCACCCTGGCCAGTGTCGAAATGGACCATGCTTTGCTGCAGTTGACCGATTCGTTGCTGTCGTTTGATGCATTCAACACCTATGTGTCGGCTATGCTCCGTTCACCAGAAGACTTGACGGTGGCCTTGACCGGTCCGGAAGGGGTGACCTATCCCGATCAGCAATGGGTGGAACGTGCATTGGAGGTCATTTCCGAATTGAGTACGGGACTGGAGGTGGCGGTTCCCCTTGGGTCGGTGAATCTGCCGGCCGTTCCGCTGCTTCTGGAGAATCCGCCTGTTGTCACCATACAAACCGAAGAACCGATGTCCGGTGCGACCTTGATCACCTTGTCCAACGGGGTGACGGTCCTGCTCAAGTCTACTCAGGCGCAGCCGGGTGAATTCGTCTTCTCGGCTGTCTCCAAAGGGGGGCTCTCCCTGCTTCGTGAGACCAGTCCGCTTCAACGTGACTACATGACCCGGATTGCCAACCTGACTTCTGTGGCGGGTGTGCCGGCTTTGGATCTGTCGATTTACAACCGGGCCCGTGGGATCGAGTTGTCCAAAACCATTACCTATTCCTTGAGTTCGTTGGAGGGTGGGGCACCGGTCGGAGAACTGGAAACTTTCCTGCAGCAGGTTTACCATCATTTCACCGGTATTCAGGAAGATCCGCAGGCCTTTGACTATTTTGTTCAAGTCGAGCAGGCCAAAGAACAGTATGCCCGCCGCAATCCCCATCGGATGGTGGATGACAGTCTGATGACCTACCTCTACAACGCCAGCCGTTATACCGCCTTGTCGGATCCTGCTGACCTGAGTCAGATGAATTATTCGGGAGCGGTACAATTCCTGAGCAAACTTTATGAGAATGCGGCCAATTATACCTTCCTGTTTGTGGGGGATTTCGATACGGAAGCCATCAAGCCGCTGGTGGTTAATTACCTCGGATTGCTGCCGGGCAATCCCAACCGTCGGGACAATTGGCAGACCTTGCCTTTTTACCTGAACAAATCCGTGCGCAGTGTGCACTTGCCGATGTCGATGAGCGACTCGAAGGCTTATTACCGCATTGCGTTGATGGGTGAATCTCCCTACGGGCTTGAAGAAATGGTGACCGGCAATCTGATTGAAGCCTTGATGAATGCCAAGATCCGTCAGACTTTGTTCCTGTCGGGCGTTGTGCCGACCGTGCAGGCTGAATTCAGGAAGTATCCGGAAGAATTTCTGCTCATCGAGGCTGGTTTCGAATCCGAATCCTATGATCCGGCCCTGGTGCAGGAGCTCAATCGCCTCTTTGATGACCTGCAGCAGAACGGCATCGATGAAGCGTTGCTGGCTAACTTGAAGCTCGGGCTGAAAAACCGTTTTGAGCTGCGCAAAGAGACCACCTGTGATTTCTGGCGGGATCTGCTGGTGAGCCGTTTTGTCTATGGAAAAGATTTTTATTCACGCTACCTCTCTTGTTTGGAAGACATGAAGTTGGAGGATTTCAATCAAGCATTGGCCCGTTACCTGGGAGAGGGTGGACGTCTGGACTTGGTACTGTATGGAAACAACGATCATTCAAATTGATGATGTATTGGTCTCTTCGGAGATTCTGACGGAGTGCTTTGCTTGTGACTATGAACGTTGCAAGGGGGCTTGTTGCATCATCGGAGACAGTGGTGCCCCGTTGGAAGAATCAGAATGTGAGGCCCTGGAAACAGAATATCCCCATTATGCACCCTTGATGACTCCGGAGGAAAAGTCCGTCGTGAGCCGCAACGGTTTCTTTGTGGTGGACCAGGACGGAGACTTGGTCACTCCCTTGATCTGCGGAAAGGAAGAATGTGTCTATACTTGTTTTGATGAGAAGGAGAACTGTTTCTGTGCTATCGAACGCGCTTATTTTCAAGGTAAATCCAAGTTCCGCAAGCCCATTTCCTGCTGGTTGTATCCGATACGGGTCACCCGCCTTTCGAGTGGCATGCTGGCATTGAACCTGCACCGTTGGGACATCTGCAAGGATGCCTTTGCCAAAGGGAAAAAAGAAGGGATTCCCGTCTTTCGGTTTTTACGGGAACCCCTTATCCAATTCTTGGGAGAAGCGTTTTACGAAGCGTTGGAAGAGGTCTCCAAGACCTTTAATGCCAATTCGTAATCTTCATCTGCCACACGCAGCTCCACCGGAGCAGTTGCCTGATTGAGTGGAATACCGGTGTAGTTGAGGTATTCGTTGACCACGCGGGACTCAATTCCTTCGGTGGCCAGTCGTCCTTTTGCCAATTCTGCGGCAAAGGCATTGTCGTATCTGCCTACTGTTTTCATAGAGCGGGGAATTATGTAGTGGTACTATGCTTCTTCGGAACGTTTGCGGGAGAGGAATTCCACTGCACTCGCTACTCGGAAGGCATCTTTCCGCATACCGGAAATGGTTACCGGAGCTTGTTTGGTCACGATGATGTGATCTTCGTACAACCGCATAAAACGGGTAAACCGGTTCTTGAGCCGGAAGACCAGTTGTTGGTTGTCTTCCGAGATGAGTTCATAGCCCGAAGTTTCCAGTTGTTTGCGGATCAGGTCTTCGTTTTCTGAAAAACTGCCGAAAAGTGCGAGTTCCTTTTTGGTGAATGCCAAGCTGGGGTAGATGGCGGCTACGGCCACAAAGAACAACATCATTTTGGGGAATGAACCGGCGCGGAACATGCCGATTTCCGGATCAAACACGGTGTTGAAACTTTGTCCCTCTGTGGTTGCAACCAGCAGGCAGAGAATCAGAAAGAAAATCACACAGAACCAAATCAGGTACTTGACGGAACGAATCAGGTATTTCATAGTCTTAACGCATAAAGTAAACGATGGTTGTGAAGTTTGCCTCCATACAACCGGCCAAATAGGTTTTGCCATCTTCAGAAACAGCAAGAATCGTACCGATTACGGGTCTGTCGGGTTCGTAGTCGTATTTTTCTTTCCAGTAATCTTCGGCTTTGTACAGTTTCTCCGCGTAGATGTCGTAGCAGTAGGGTACAGATGAGTAGGCGATATCCACATCAGACAGGAACACAACGCCGTCGTTGGATACGCAGTCCACGCGGACCATACCTTCAGCGGCTTCATCGCGGATGACGTACATTTCGTCTTCCTGGCAGTCATACACGTAGCTATAGGTCTTGTGGGTCAATCCGGTCTGGCTGTATTCGATGACCGAAGAGGCAATGTAGCGGCCGTTGGGGGAAATGAAGTTGAACATCGTCCCGTAGAGGGTCTGCCATTGGTGCAGGCCTTCGTTGTAAATCATGAACGGCTCGATGTACAAGTCAAAGTTTCCGTCCTTGTCCCACATGCAGCCCATTTCAATGTAGTTGTCATCCAGCAGGTAACCGGTCATGTTGCCGTTGGAGCCAATGCCTTTGACACAAGCCATGGCAGCGGGGGCACCGTTGATGTCATGACCTTTGTCCAGATCGACTACCTCGTTGTTGCGGTAATAAAGCGGTTGGATGTTCCAGCTGTCCACAAATTGGTAGCCGGCGGCCAAAGATCCGTCCGGAGATACGGCAAAAATGGTACCCTCGGTCGAATTGTTGAAGGTCAGGTCCATGAAGATGAGTTCTCCGTTTTCATAACGTACCGGGTAGCCGGTTTGGTCTTGTCCGTAGGCGACACCGTCATCCGTGATGTCATACAAGGTGGATCCTTCCAGGATCACCAGTGAGTCGGTGGGCAGGTGATAGATGAACGAACCTTCGTAGTTGCCGACCACGTATTCTCCGTTATCAGAGATGTAAGCCGGTGCAATCCAGCCTTCTTCCGGGTAATAGGTCAAGCTGGCACGGTATATTTTGTGATCTTTCAGCTGCGGAGTCCCCCATACGCTGTTATCAACGATCTGCGCAACATAGACGTGGTAGTCTTTGTTCCACAGCAGTTGTTCGTAAGAGAACGAATAGTTGCCGGTGTAAAGATCCATGGTTCCGCTGACGAGGCGGTTGTTGATCCAGCTGGTCAGCCCTTCGGTGGTGTCTTCGCCCAGTGAGAGGTATTCATCGTGATTCATCAGGCCGAAGACATAGGTCTGGTCACCTTCAGAAGGAACAATGTTCAGGTTAAGGGTCCGGTTTTCTTGGGTCAAAGTCACTTCAAACGTGCAGGTAGGAACGACGGGTTCGGGATCCGGCTCCGGAGACTGGCCCGGATCTTCGATAGAACAAGCGTTGAGAACCAGCAGCGAGAAGCTAATAAGTGTAAAGAAAAGTTTCTTTTTCATAAGACAATATTACTTGTTGATTATTAAGTAAATAAGCGGACGCAAAGGTATAAAAAAACTCAAAGGCTGCGTCTTTTTTTTGAAAAAATACAAGCCTGCATTTGAGGGTGTATGGTTTTTGCAGGGAAAGTGGCTATATTTGTCCCCTAAATCAAAAATAAGAGAAATATGGAACCTGTTGTTGAGAAAAAGAATAAGAATCCTTTCAAGACTGTTGTCATTTTGTTGGCTGCTGTAGCGGTTGTGTTGTTGGGGGTGTTGTTGTGGATCTGGATTGACCGCAATGCCTTGATCGATGATCTGACCCTGGAGAAAGATATGCTGACCCAGCAGATGGAAGACCTGCAGCACGATTATGCATTGTTGTCTTCGGATAACGACAGTTTGAATGTACAGCTGGACCGCGAACGTCTGAAAGTGGAAGAGTTGATTGACCGTGTCAAGAAGACCGAGGCGACCAACCGTGCCAAAATCCGTCAATACGAACAGGAATTGGGAACCCTGCGTTCCATCATGAAGCACTATATTGTGCAGATTGACTCCCTCAATACCCTCAATACCGCATTGCGTCAGGATGCCGCTGCCGCCCGCAAAGAAGCCCAAAAGGCCAAACGGGATTATGAAAAGTTGAGCAAGACCACTGATGAATATGCCAAACAGATTGAGATCGGATCGGTGCTGAAGGGACGTGCGATCCGGATGGTGGCCATCAATGGCTCCAACAAGGAAACTGACCGCAGCAGCCGTGTTGCCAAACTTCGTACCTGTCTGCACTTGGTGGAAAACTCCATTGCAGAGCGTGGCTTGCGTGATATCTACATTCGCGTAAAAGGTCCGGACGGTATCTTGATGACCGGTGACCAGCAGCAGATCTTTGAGATGAATGGTGAGCAGATGATTTATTCTGCTTCCCGGGAAGTGGATTATCAAGGATCCGAAGTTGAGGTCTGCATTTATTTTGAATCCGTAACAGGCTATGTCAAGGGTGTCTATACTGTAGATGTCTTTACCAATGAAGCCAAGTTGGGATCTGCCGACCTGGTGCTGCGCTAAATCTGAGCTGTTTTGGCCGGCATTTACATACATGTTCCTTTTTGTGCGTCCTTCTGTACGTATTGTGATTTCTACTCCATTACGCAGTTGAGCCGTAAAGGAAAGTACCTGGAAGCCTTGATGGCTGAAATGCAGCAGCGGGCCAATTTTTTTAACGGAGTTCCTCCTACCACCCTGTATTTTGGGGGAGGGACTCCGTCTTTATTGTCCATCAGTGAGTTGGAGCAGGTGTTGTCCACCGTCCAGCGGATTTACCTTGCTCCCTATGGGCGGACATTGGCGGATCTGGAGGAAGTGACCCTGGAGGTCAATCCGGATGATGTGACCTTGGAGAAGGCCTTTGCCTGGCGCCGTTGTGGCATTTCCAGAGTCAGTATGGGCGTTCAGTCCTTTCAGGACCGGACGCTGAAGTGGATGGGCCGTCGTCATGATGCCCGGCAAGCCCAAGCCGCTTACGGCTTCCTGCGTCAGGCCGGATTCGGGAACATCAGCCTGGACCTGATTTTCGGCTACTGTCTGGATACGGTGAATGATCTGCACTCCAGTCAGGAGCGCAGACGTTTGTGGGGCGAGGACCTGGAGAAAATGGTCGGACTGAATCCGGAACACATTTCTTCCTATCAGTTGAGCATCGAACCCGGGAGTACGCTGGAAAGGTGGGTGCGCAGTGGTAAGGCTGTTGAGCTGGATGCCGAAACGGCAGCCGAAGAATATGCTTTGTTGCAGTCGGTTTTAAGCCGCTCCGGTTATCATCAGTATGAGATTTCCAATTTTGCCAGACCCGGTTATGAGTCCCGTCATAACCGTTCCTATTGGAAGCGGGTCCCGTATTTGGGGCTCGGACCTGCTGCCCATTCTTTTGATGGAAAGATCCGCTTCTGGAACCCTGCTGACTTGACAGCGTATGCGGCAGGTAAAGGCGCCGGTCAGGAAGTCCTTACAAGGGAAGATGTGTTCAACGAGCAATGGATGTTGGGGTTGCGCCAGAGCGACGGGTTGGCCTTGTCCGACCTGGATCAGGAGTTGCTGGGTCGTGTTGCTGCAGATCTGGATCGTCTCCTGTCGGAGGGCTTGCTGGTCAAGTCTTCAACAGGACAAATAAAAATACCGTCGGAAAAACTCTTCGTTTCCGACGGCATTATCTGTGAACTGATGTTGGATTAGCAGCAGCTGCAGAAGTTTACGCGAACATAGGCTGCAATCGCAACGGCTGCAAACAAACCGCAGATAACAGTTGCGAAAATGTAGGCAAGTACTTTCAGACGTTTGATCCAGATGTTGTTGTTCATACCGATGGTTTGGAATGCGCTCCAGAAACCGTGGGTCAAGTGGAACCACAAAGCTGCAAACCATATCAAGTAGATGATGGTAACGATCAGACTTCCAAATGTTCTGTCCATCAAGAAATTCGGATCCATTTGTTCTTGGCCTTGGAAGTGAAGAAGCTGCATGTCTGCCCAGAAGTGGGTCAAGTGGAATACCAGGATACCGATCACGATGATACCGAGCACGAGCATGTTTTTGGAGGCCCAGGAACTGGCTCCACCTTTGTGTGCTACTGCATAACGTTGTGTGCCACGAGCTTTGAGGTTGGTGGCAGACAGGTAGAATGCGTAGATGATGTGGATGATGAAACCCAAGGCCAAAATCGGCACCATTACGGTAATGATAGGCAAAGACATAAAGTCACAGCCGGCTTGGAATGCTTCGTCACTGATGAGTGACAATGAATTGATCACTGCGTGAAGGAGCAAGAAAATAACCAGGAAAAGACCCGAGATGCTCATAATGAGCTTCTTCCCGATGGAAGATGTGAAAATGTTAGCCATATTTTTTTTGTTAATAATTTGTTTCATCGGTATTCGTGATGCAAAGATAGAATCTTGGTTGCGATTTTCATAATATTTGACTACTTTTGTTTTCGTCAAAATGAAAATTGCACACATGATGAAATACGAAAGAGTCCTGCTCAAACTTAGCGGAGAGAGCCTTGGCGGTGGTACCGGCCGGGGCATTAATGAAGAAGTATTGACGGAGTATGCCGAACAGATAGCGGCATTGGCCCGTCAGGGAGTTCAAGTGGCCATCGTTATCGGTGGTGGTAATATTTTCCGAGGACTTTCGGGGGTCGGCAAGGGCTTTGACCGTGTTCATGGAGATCAGATGGGTATGCTGGCGACGGTCATCAACAGCATCGCCCTGTCGATGGGAATCCGTTCAGCCGGTGTAGCGGCAGAGGTCTTCACTTCCACCCCGATGGAACCGATGGCCCGTTATTATGAACGTGACCGTGCGGTTAAATTCATGGAAGACGGTGGTGTGGCCATCATTGCCGGGGGGACCGGTAATCCTTTCTTTACGACGGACTCGGCTGCAGCCCTCCGTGCTTGTGAGATCGGGGCGCAGGTGCTGTTGAAGGGCACTCGTGTGGATGGTGTCTATACGGCTGATCCGGAAAAAGATCCGACGGCCACCAAATACGACCGTCTGACCTATGGCAAAGCGTTGGCTGATCATTTGAAGATCATGGATGCCACAGCCTTTGCGCTCTGTCAGGAGAACGGTATGGACATTGTGGTCTTCGATATGAACCGTCCCGGCAACCTTGCACGCCTGATTCAAGGCGAACAAGTAGGAACTTTGGTTTCAGACAAATAGAATTAAAATCACCCTGTTATGATAGAAAGATCCAAATCAATCATCAAAGCGGCCAATGAAAAAATGGAAAGTGCCGTTTTGTTCCTGGAAGAAGACTTGAAGACCTACCGTGCAGGCAAGGCCAATCCTTCCGTATTCAATTCAGTAATGGTCAACTACTACGGCTCTCCGACTCCGTTGAACCAAGTGGCCAGCATCAATGTGCCGGATGCAAAGACCATGTTGATCCAACCCTGGGAAAAGAACCTGATCCCGGTGATTGAAAAAGCCATCATGGATGCTAACCTGGGTTTCACTCCGCAAAACAACGGTGAACAGATTCGGATCAACGTTCCCCCGTTGACGGAAGAACGCCGTAAGGAATTGGTCAAGAAGTCCCGTACCGCGGGTGAAAATGCCAAGATCAGTATCCGCAATGCCCGTCGTGACGGTATCGAAGCCTTGAAGAAGGCCCAAAAAGAAGGCATGCCGGAAGATCTCGTGAAGGATGCAGAAGGTGTGATCCAAAAAGATGTGGACGGATTCAATAAGAAAGTGGACGAACTTTTGGCTGCCAAGGAAAAAGAAATCCTGACCGTATAGATGATTTCGTCTCTATTGCCATTGAACGAGTGGGGTCTTTTCTCTTCGGGGGAAAGACCTGCTGTTATATCGGGACCTTGTAGTGCGGAAAGCCGTGACGGGGTCTTGAGGGTCGCTCGTGCGGTATCCGCTTTGGGGGTCGAGGTATTCCGGGCCGGTTCCTGGAAACCGCGGACCTCGCCCCAATCGTTTGCCGGTTTTGGTGCAGAGGCCTTGCCCTGGCTGATAGAGGCCCGTCAGGAAACGGGGATGAAAGTCATGACCGAAGTTGCGGCGGCCGCTCATGTGGAAGCGGTTTTGAAAGCCGGACTGGATGCGGTCTGGATTGGTGCCCGTACAACAACCAATCCTTTTTTGGTGCAGGAGATTGCACAGGCCTTGCGGGGTACGGATATGCCGGTGCTGATCAAGAATCCGATGAGCCAGGAAGTGGCCTTATGGCTCGGCGCTGTGGAACGTCTGGTGGCTATCGGCTTGCGCAAGATCGGCCTGATCCATCGGGGTTTTTCCACTTGTGAGCCTTCCCGCTACCGCAACCTGCCCTACTGGCAGATCCCGATCGGGATTCAGCGGGAGTTTTCCAACCTGCCCATCTTCTGTGATCCCAGTCATATTGCCGGACAACGTAAGTATGTGCGTGAGATTTCCCAACAGGCCATGGATATCGGGTTTGATGGATTGATGATCGAGTGCCATTTGAATCCGGCAGAGGCTTTGAGTGATGCTTCCCAACAGATCACTCCTTCTGAGCTGGCCCGGCTGCTCAGAGGATTGCAACAGCGCAAGTCGGGCTCTTCCTCCGTCAAACATCTGGCCGTTCTGGAGGACTACCGGGCCCAGATAGACCGCCTCGACAGCGAATTGTTGCGGATTTTGGCCCAACGGATGGACATTGCCGGTCAGATTGGGGAACTCAAACGGGAATACCAGTTGCCGGTGGTGCAGCCGCATCGTTGGGAATCCCTTGAGAACCAGGCCGTCCGGCATGGTAAAGAAATGGGCTTGGAAGAACAGTTTGTGCGAAACCTGTTCCGCCTGATTCACCAGGCCTCCATCGAACGTCAGTTCTGACTCCGAAATTCGGGACCGGACCTTCTATAATTAGAAGAACCTGAGCATCCTATAATTAGAACAAGTAACCGGTATTGATGTAGAAACTTCCTTTTCCGTCTTGTCGGTCAAATGCCTTTCCGTATTCGAATGCAACGATGAAATTCTGGTTCATGATGAACCGTAATCCCGCACCACCGGTCAGGTGCAGGTGGTCCTGGCTGCTGCCCAATGCGCGGTACGCCTCGTAGGAGGCACGATACAGTTCGGTCGGTTGGCCGTTTGCGTCGACAGCGCGGTAACTCATGTCATAATCGCGTATCGTCATTCCTCCGTCGCAGAAGACATTCAGACCGAAGGCGATATTCTGGTTCCACAATTGGAAGTCCACAAAGCGCCAACGCACCTCTGCATTGAAAAAGGCTACATCCAACCCTTGGATGCGGTTGCGCATCATCCCCCGTACCGTCCGGTATCCACCGACGGCATCCCGGTTGAAACCTTCTCCGAAGACATCCAGGTAGGGCAGCACGTAGAACGGAGCATGGTTTCCGATGGTTCCCTGGTAGTTCAAGCGGTAAGCCAGAACGAGTTGTTCCGCAATCAGTGGAATGTATTGGCGGAAGGTCAGGGCGTAACGGTAATAGGGATGTGTGGAACCCAGAAAAGAAGGGGACAACATGGTATGGGCTTCGGCCCAGATGCCTCGGGTCGGAGCTCCTTCCCGGTCGCGTGTATCGTACACGAAGCCGAGGCGAAGTACGCTGCTGGTTCCGCCTTTTGCCTGGTCTTCTGGAATGATGCCCCAGTTGACGTAATCATCAAACAAGGTGGGGATCTCCGTATCCGAACGTTGGGTCCTGGTGTAGGAGAAATAGTATCCGGCCTCCCAGAACAGTTTGTTGTCATAGAGGTTGCCGATGAAATCCGCTTTGACAATCGGGGTCAGCCGCTCCATCCGGTAGAACATGCTGGGCAGGCTCGGGTCGTAGTATGCCTGATAGCCATTGAATCCGTAGAAGTCCAGGGCTTTGTCAACCATCAGGGTGGCGGCCAAGGAAGTACGGATACCCGGAATCAAGTGCTTGCTATCATAGGTCAGCGTATAGAATTGGGTGCCTTTGGTGTAGAAGGAAGCTTCCATGTACCATTTTGACTTGTAGTCGGGGTAGTAGGAGCCGTCGCTGAAGTTGTAGATGTTCAACAGCGCACCGTACTGAAAACCTTTGTCAGCATCGAAGGCGACCACAGGTAGGGGACCGAAGTTGATGCCTTTCTTGATGATTTCCTGAGCGAAGGCATTTCCGTTGATCAACAAGGTTGTCAGCAGGACAATGCCAAGTACTTTTTTCATAGTCGTAAGATTAGGGTTGTATGAGTTCGAAGTAGCGTGCTTTGGCTTGCTTGATGCGCTCCCGTAGCGGACGGTTTCCAGTCAGTTTCAGGTCGGACCAGAACAGACGGAGATTGCGGAAAAAGTCTTGGGCAAAAATGGGGGCGGGGGTCAGGGCTACAAAAATTAAGGATGCCCATACCCACGGCAGCGCACAATAGAGTACAATGCCGTAAATCAGCATAAGGATGGGCCAGAGTACCAGTTGCAGGACAAAACGGACCGAGTTGCGGAAGGCTTCGTCCTTCATGATGCGGAACAACATTTTGCCGATACCGGCTATCGGTGCGATTGCCAGCAGGCAGGCGCACAGGTAAGGGGCAGTCAGCAGGCAGGCCAGGTAATTCCACCCCCGTTTCCGCCAGGGATGTGCCGGAACGGTGCTGGCCAGGCTGATGCCTTCGCTCACACGCATCTGGTGGATCTGGTCACATTGCTGCAACAGCTCTTCTGCAGCTTGTGTTTCACGCAGGCGGGCAATGGCTGCCGCGGTTTGGCGGTTGGCCCGGAACCGGAGTTCCAGTGTGCTGAGGCTTTTGTCTTGTTGATGCAGTGCCCGGCTTGTCCTTTCGGCAGCCATGGCAATGAGTTCATAAGAGGCAGCGTAGTGTTCATCTGCCGGTAGGTACAGAATCAGTTCCTGCATGGCCCGGGTCAGTCGGGCACGCAACCCGTTGATGATTTCCGGTGTTTGCAGGTCAGCGTGTTCGTTGCAGTATTGGCGGATGTTGATGGGGTCTCCGATCTGGACGCGTACCGTCGAACGATAGCGGAAATAGTTGCCGTATTCGATGCCGATAGGCACAATACAGACGTCCCGGTTGTCCGTTATCAGCTCTTGCGCTTGCAGGGCGATGCGGAAAATGCCTTTGGAGATGGGCAGCAGGGAGTGTTGTGCCCGATGAGTGCCTTCCGGCAGGATGCAGAAAGGAATGCCATCCCGGAGCACATCCACGCTTTTGTCGATGATCTCCTGGTTTTTCTTGACCTCATCCACACCGTCCCGGATGCGCATGATCGGCATGATCTTCAGAAAGGTCAGGATCTTGGCAAGGAATGGGTTCTTGAAAATATCGGCACGAGCCACAAAGACCTTTCGGCTTTTGTCGATGGCCAGCACCACAAGCGCATCCATCAGGGCATTGCTGTGATTGGGAGCATAGATGACGGCTGCATCTTGAGGGATTTTTTCCAGCCCGTTGTATTCAATATCCCGGTAGGCATGCAACAAGGACCAGTCCACGTAATTGCGCAGGAACTTGTAGACCTTGTTCTCGTCCTGGATCTTTTTCTTCTTTTGGATCTTCTTCTTATGCGACATCATGAGCAGGTAGGGGTTTGCGTCGGAAAAGGGTAGCTATTGTCAGGCCGGAGAGGATGTGCCAGATCCCCCACCATGCGGTGATGAACAGCATGCCTCCGATGCCTTCTTGCGGGAAGATGTTCGGGTTGAACAACAGCACCAGCCCCAGACCGGAATTCTGGATACCGACTTCGATGGTCAAGGAGCGGCGGTCAACTTGTGGCAGTTTCATCAATGAGGCTCCCCCATATCCCAGCGACAAAGCTAAAGCATTGTGCAGTAGTACGATGAAAAAGACGTACCAAATGTGCTGGATGAACAAGGTGAAGTTTTGGGAGAACGAGATGATGACCATTGCCAGAAAGAAGAGCAGTGAGGTCACCTGCATCGGTTTTTTGAGTTTCTCCGCCCACTTCGGACAGTAATGGGTGAACAGTATTCCTAAAATAATCGGAATACCCAGCAGGATCAGTACTTGCCAGAACATCGGCCAGAAGGAAATGGCCAGTTCCGGAATTTCAATCGCCGATTTGCGGTCCAGCAGGTTCATGTACATTTTTCCCCAGAACGCAAAGTTGATGGGGGTGATGAACGTGGCGGTACATGTGCTGACAGCAGTCATGCTGACGGACAGTTCGGTATTGCCTTTTGAGAAGGCGGACATGAAGTTGGAGATGTTGCCGCCTGGGCAAGAGGCTACGAGAATCATGCCCAAAGCAATCATCGGGGTAATCCAACGGTACAGCAGCAGGATCAGTAGGAAGGTGATGGCCGGCAGACCGATCCATTGCAGGCAAAGGCCGGTGATGATGGATTTCGGTTTGCTGAAGACTTCCTTGAACATGCGCGGACGGATACCCAGAGCAACACCGAACATGATGAATGCCAATACAATATTGATGGTATTGATACCAGCTTCATTGAAGTTGATCCGGATGGCATCCAAAGATGCAAGTTGATCGTACATGGTTTAGGTTTTAGTGGGTTGTCGTGAGTTTATTCCCGGATGGCTTTGATACCGGGCAGTTCAATGCCTTCCAGGTATTCAAGCATGGCGCCGCCGCCGGTTGATACGTAGCTGACATCGTTGGCAAATCCCATTTGGGTCACAGCGGCTACAGAGTCACCACCACCCACCAGGGTAAAGGCTCCTTCCTTGGTTACTTCTGCCAGGATACGGGCAATCCGTTTTGTTCCTTTGGCAAAATTCGGCATTTCAAACACACCGACGGGGCCGTTCCACAGGATGGTGCGGGAAGCTCTCAATACCTTTTCCCAACGGTCCAGGGAGTTGTCGCTGGCATCCATGCCTTCCCATTCGTCTCCGATAGCATTCGACGGGAAAACTTCGGTAGCCGCATCGTTGCTGAATTCTTTTGCAGCGATGACTTCCGTGGTAAAATACAGGTTGACTCCTTTGGCCTTGGCTTTTTCCAGGATGTTGCGGGCCAATTCGAGTTGGTCATCTTCGCACAGGGATTTGCCGATGTGTCCACCTTGCGCTTTCATGAAGGTATAGACCATGCCTCCACCGATCATCATGTTGTCCACAAAGTCCATCAGGTGTTCAATGATGGCAATTTTGGAGGAAACTTTGGCACCACCGAGGATGGCGGTCAAGGGGCGTTCCGGATGACCCAGCACTTGATCGATGGCACGGATTTCTCCTTCCATCAGGTAACCGAACATTTTGTCATTCGGAAAGTATTTGGCGATCAGGGCAGTGGAGGCGTGAGCACGGTGAGCGGTACCGAATGCGTCGTTGATGTAGCAGTCGGCGTAAGAGGCCAGGTGTTCCACAAACTGTTTCTGGCTTTCCTTTACAGCGGCTTTGGCCGCTTTCTTTTCTTCATCGCTGGCGTCTTCAGCCAATCCGCGGGGTTTGCCTTCTTCTTCTGCATAGAACCGCAGGTTTTCCAGCAGCAGCACTTGTCCGGGTTGCAATGCGGCAGCTTGAGCATCAGCCTGCATGCAGTCGGTGGCAAATTGTACCGGGCAACCAAGGTATTCTTCGATCCGGGCAATGATGTGTCTCAATGAAAACTTGTCAGCAGGACCTTTCGGACGGCCCAGGTGGGACATGATGATCAAGGATCCACCTCCTTCCAGAACACGTTTCAGGGTCGGAATGGCGGCACGGATACGGGTGTCGTCCGTGATTTCAAAAGCTTCGTTCAAAGGAACATTGAAGTCAACGCGTACAATGGCTTTCTTGCCGCTGAAGTCGTAGGTGCTGATGTTTTGCATGGGATTGTGTATTAATGGTTTTTACAATTATCGTTCAACTATCAAAGACAAAGGTAGTAAGAAAAATGTTTTTTTAATATCTTTGAGCGTTTAAATAAAAGAATATGCTGATACAGACACCTCCGGCAACCTGGAAAGATTACGAACTGATCGATTCCGGCAATTATGAAAAACTGGAACGTTTCGGTCCCTACATCATGGCTCGTCCTGAACCCAAGGCTTTGTGGAACAGATCCCTTTCTGAATTGGAATGGAAACACTTGGCCCACACAACGTTCCAGGCCGGTGCCGGTTTTGGTCGTGCGGGGAAAGAAGACAGCGGTACATGGCGGAAAACAAAACGGATGAACGATCAATGGGTAATCCGTTATGGCGGACCGGAGAGTGAGGCCCCCGAAGGCCTGGACTTCCATCTGCGTCTGGGATTGACATCCTTCAAACACGTCGGCGTTTTTCCCGAGCAGGCACCGAACTGGGATTTCATCTACCGCCAGACCCGTCGTGTGGCGGACGAACTCAAGTCGGTTCCCCGCTCCTTGAACCATACGCCCAAAGTCTTGAACCTGTTTGCCTATACGGGAGCGGCTTCGTTGGCGGCCCGTTGTGCCGGGGCGGAAGTGACCCACCTGGATTCGGTCAAGCAAGTGGTTACCTGGGCCAGAAACAACATGGAACTGAGCCGTCTGGAAAATGTTCGCTGGATCGTGGAGGATGCTCTCAAATACATCCGTCGGGAAGTGCGTCGCGGCAACCGCTACAACGGTCTGATCCTGGACCCGCCGGCCTATGGCCACGGACCGGATGGAGAAAAGTGGAAACTTGACGAATGCCTTTTTGATCTGCTTTCCCAATGTGCACAGGTATTGGCACCGGAGCATGCATTCATGGTTGTGAACCTGTATTCCAACGGATACACTTCCGTCCTTTCCGATACCTTGGTCAAGGATACATTCGGCCCTTCCGGAGAACGTCAATCCGGAGAACTGGTCCTGCGGGACCGGGCTGACCGCGCGCTGCCGTTGAGTGTATTTACCCGCCTGATACGATAATTGATGATTAACTGATTTGCAGATTATGGATATCTTAAGTGTTATATGGAATGTTGATCCGGAGATTTTCCGGATCGGTAATTTTTCCCTCCGTTATTATTCCGTCCTTTTCCTTTCTGGTTTTATCCTGGGCTATTTCATCTTCCGGGGTTTTTACAAACGGGAACACCTGCCGCTGGAGCAACTGGACAACCTCTTTTTCGTTTCGTTGATTTCGGCATTGATCGGGGCCCGTCTGGGACACGTAATCGGTTATGACTTGCGCTATTATCTGGCACATCCGTTGGAAATTCTTGCAACATGGAAGGGTGGCTTGGCCAGTCACGGCGGTGCTGCCGGATTGCTGGTCGGCCTGTGGTGGTATGTGCGCCGATACGGACGCAAATATGGGATCAATTATCTGTGGCTGTTGGACCGTTTCATCATTCCCGTCACTTTTGCCGGAGCACTGATCCGTTTTGGCAACCTGATGAACTCGGAAATATACGGAGATGTAACCGATCTTCCCTGGGGATTTGTCTTTGTCCGCGCCGGCGAAGTCGTGGCCAAACATCCGACCCAGATTTATGAAGCTTTGTCTTATGTGGCTTTGGGTATCGGGCTGATGTGGCTGTATCGTCATCGTCTGGACCGGCTCAGACAAGGGACCTTGTTCGGTATATTTCTGACCTTCTTGTTCGGTGTCCGCTTTTTGATTGAATTCATCAAAGAGCCCCAATCCGATTTTGAGGTGGATATGCTCTTGAACATGGGCCAATTGTTGAGCATTCCGTTCATCATTGCCGGAATCGTAATCTGGATATGGAGTGTGAAATGTGGTAAACCTGCCCTGTTGCCGCCCCGTTCCAGGACATACCGTCAACGCTAAACGCCAGGAAATGCTATGAATAACTCCGGTCCATTTCGCGCCGGAGGTCTTTCTCTTTGATGCTCTGACGTTTGTCGTACTCACGCTTGCCTCGGGCCAGGGAGAGGTTCAATTTTGCATAACCATTTTCGGCGATGAAAAGGCGGGTAGCAACAATGGTCATCCCTTTGTCCTGGGAGGAGCGTTTGAGTTTTCGCAATTCCCTTTTGGTCAGCAGGAGTTTGCGGTCGCGTTTGGGGTCATGTTTGTTGAAACTGCCCCACCAGTAATCGGCCACGTGCATGTTCTTGACGAAGAGTTCTGTCCCGACAAAATAGCAATAACTGTCCGTCAGGGAGGCTTTGCCTGCCCGGATGGATTTGATTTCGGTTCCAGTCAGTACGATCCCTGCCGTAAAGCTCTCAATGAATTCGTATTCAAAGGAAGCCCGTTTGTTCTTGATTTCTACTTTACTTTTTGCTTTTGCCATAATCAGATGTGCAAAAATAGTTAAATTTGTCGCAACTATGTACAACTTCAAACAGATATTGGGCCAGACCGAAGGAAAACAGCTGGTCTGTGTATTGGGGCCTACTGCCTCTGGCAAAACAAAATTTGCTGTGCGTCTGGCAGCTGCTATGGATGCAGAAATCATTTCTGCTGATTCGCGGCAGGTCTATCGGGGGATGGACATCGGTACGGGCAAAGATCTGGCTGATTATACCTTCGTGAATGGGGACGGGGTGCCGGTTAAGGTACCTTATCACTTGATTGATATTGCAGAGGCAGGAGAGAAATATGATATCTTCCGGTATCAGCGGGATTTTGCCGCAGCCTATCGGGACATTGTCTCCCGAGGCAAACGTGTAATCCTTTGTGGGGGGTCCGGGTTGTACATTGAAGCTGCCCTGCGCGGTTATTCTTTGCCGGAAGTGCCACCGAACCCGCAGTTACGGGCCGAGCTTGAACAAGAAACGGATGAGGTCTTGATTTCGCGATTGGCTTCGCTGAAGAAACTCCACAATACCACCGATTATGATACCCGCAAGCGGCTGATCAGGGCCTTGGAGATTGCAATCTACCAGTCTGAGCATCCCGATGAAGAGGTCTACCAGGAAGGGGAGCGCATCAATTTCGACCCGGACCAGATTCTCTATTTAGGGGTACATGTCAGTCGGGAAGAACGCATACGCCGGATTGATCTGCGTCTGGAGGCCCGTTTGAAGGAAGGGTTGGTTCGGGAAGTTCAACATTTGTTGGATCAGGGAATTCCCGCAGAAGATTTGCTGTACTACGGGCTTGAGTACAAGTTCCTGACCCTTTATCTGACCGGCCAGCTCCCTTACGGAGAGATGGTCAACGGACTCAGGACAGCCATTCATCAGTTTGCCAAAAGGCAGATGACCTGGTTCCGGGGGATGGAACGACGCGGAATTCGGATCGTCTGGATCGATCCGCAGCCGGAAGTATGGATGATTTATCCGGCCTACACCCGTCATTGTGCGGATGTGGCTTATTCTTGGTTCCAACAGGAAGGTGAACGGTTGGGTCTGCGTGTCAGGATACTCTATTTTGAAGACTTCCGTGCGGACTTGCCCTTTGGCTTTGACGGTGTTGAAAAATGGCCGGATGCTGTGCTGATTAGGGGATACGACCGTGCAGTTTCGCAATTCTTCGAGCAAAAGGGCATCACCGTTCCCAATAATGCACAGGCCATGTTCTGTTCCAGGGACAAATGGCAGACCATCCAAGTGCTCGGGCAGGCCGGTCTGCCTGTGCCTGAAACCATATGTGGCCCATCTGGTTGGGAGACAGCTCATCAGCAGTTGGGCCTTCCGTTTGTGGTAAAAACCCGTACCGGATCAAAAGGGGAGGGGGTTTTCTTGGTGGAAAAGCAAGAAGAATTTCAGGAGTTGATGTTCCGGCTCCGGCAATTCCCTTTCATTTCCGGGGTACCCTGTGAGTTGGATGATGCCAATTATCTGTGTCAGAAGTTTATTGCCCACAGTCGGGGGAGGGATCTGCGCGTATGGGTCTTGGGAGGCCAGGCTGTAGCGGCCGTGGTCCGTTCCAACGCGGATTCGTTCCGATCCAATTTTGCGCAAGGGGGGCAGGCAGAACTCTTTGATTTGACCACACCCTCCGGCCGGCAGGCTGCCCGATTGGCAATCCGGGCCACAGAAGCCGTGGGGCTCTTTTTCGCCGGGGTAGACCTGCTCTTTATGCCGGATGGAGGATGGACCATCTGCGAAGTCAATGGCAATGCCGGATTCAGAACAATCTCCTCGGTAGCGGAATTCAACATGCCGAGAAAAGTGATGGAGGCGTTGGAGGCATTGATGACCGGGGCATTACACAAGGAAATGAAAGACTAAAAATTAAAGCCGATGCTGATGCCCAAGGAGGTCCAGTTGTTCCTTTCGGCTTCCCAGTAGTTCCCGTTGATCGTCGTTGAGTATTGCTTGAGGTCCAAGCCGGTGTATAGGTAATCAGATAGCTGGTAGCGGAGGCTGAGTCCGACTGCGCCAATCATTTCCCAATCCTGCTGGCGGTTGCGGTTGTCACACCAGGCGCCGCATTCAAATCGTGGATAAATGCATACTTTCTCATTCAAGTCCAGGCCGTACCCCAGGCCGATGGTCATCCATTGTTGAGTTTTCAGCGGTTCTTTGAGTGTGCTGTTGCTTGAACCGAAATTCAGGTCCACCAGACCTTTGTTGAAGACATAGCCTAGGGACATCTCGTACGTGAAATTGTCGCACAATCCCTCGGCATTCTGATAGATGGGGGCATTGATGGACATGTTTGCAATGAATTGGTTTTTCTTCTGTTGTGCGCTTTGGGGTTCTTTGGGTTGAGCTATTAACGTAGAACAAATCAGAAGGCTGAGCAGGGTCAATACGGGTCGTTTCATGGTAGTGAATTATTAGGATTATTAGTGTATGAGTATTATAATACACTGCAAATTTAGAAAAAGAATGTGAAGGACCAAAAAAAGTTTGTAACTTGCTGACCAATACAAAAGGTTAACGGATTTTATAGAATAATTAATACAATCACGATGGAAACCAAAAGATTAAAGGATCAGGTAACCTTGATTACCGGAGGTGGGAAAGGTATCGGTTATGGTCTGGCTGAAGCATTTGCCCGCGAAGGATCCCACCTGGTCATTACAGGAAGGACCGAATCACGCTTACTTGCTGCCAAAGAAAGACTGGAACAAAATTATGGTATCCGCGTCCTGCCCGTAGTGGCTGACGGGGCTGATGAACAAGCCATCCGATCAGTAGTCGCCTCTGCAATTGCTACTTTCGGAAAAATCAATACCCTGATCAACAATGCACAAGTCTCTAAATCCGGACTGCCGTTGGTAGAACATAGCCGAGAAGACTTTGATATGGCCATTTACTCCGGTTTGTATGCGACATTCTTTTACATGCGTGAGTGTTTCCCGTATCTGAAAGAGGTAAAAGGTTCGGTCATCAACTTTGCATCGGGAGCCGGCCTGTTCGGAAAATTGGGACAATCTTCTTATGCTGCTGCGAAGGAAGGTATCCGGGGCTTATCCCGTGTGGCGGCTGCAGAATGGGGGCCTGACGGTGTACGTGTCAACGTGGTCTGCCCGTTGGCCATGACCGAAAGTCTCCAGGAATGGAAAGAACACTATCCTGACCTTTTTGCCAAAACCATTCAAGGTATACCTATGGGACGTTTTGCAGATCCTCGTGAGGACATTGGTCGCGTCTGTGTATTCCTCGCCTCTGAAGATGCTTCATATGTCACCGGCGAAACCATCACCCTCCAAGGCGGCAGCGGTTTGCGTCCTTGATTCGTGATGAACGAGCGAATGCACGAACCCCCAAGCCCCCAAGCCAGCGACCCGCAAAACTTATTGCAAAGCACAAACTTGGCCTAAGCAAAAGTCCTGATGAGAAATCAGATGAGAAATCTGATGCGACATCTGGTGTGGAATCTGGTGTGGAATCTGGTGTAGAACTATGGGGTGAATCCTGGTTGCAAAATCAGTGTTGCGTGGTTTTGTTGCAAAATTGATGATGTTAGGCCTTGTTGCAAAATTGATGATGTGTGTTCTGCTTGCAAAATTGGTGGTGGGGATGTTGTGTAGAGTTTGTGTGTGAGGAGTCTTTGTTGTGTGAGCGACTTGACGATAGGGAACGAGAAAAGGAATAGCAATCTATATTACAGACAATGCTATTCCTATCTGTTTTATATAGTTTGATTAGGACTTATATTGATGCAGTGT
>CALCYB010000189.1 GCA_937906485.1 uncultured Rikenellaceae bacterium | reverse complement strand
GCCCGACTCAAGCAATGCCCTTTGGAAGAAGTGGCCCGCACGAGTACCGCACAGGCCCGACAATTGTTCAACCTACCTGACTAACCCATCCATCGATATGCCCCAGAAAAACACCCACATCCTGCTGATTTATACGGGCGGAACCATCGGCATGAAAATCTGTCCCGAAAGCGACTCCCTGATTCCCTTTGATTTCTCCCAGATCTCCGAAGAAGTGCCTGAATTGTCCAAATCCGGCTGCATCATTGACTCCTATTCCTTTGATCCGGTCATTGACTCTTCGGACGTCAGCATCCCGTTCTGGCAAGAACTCGCCCGGATCATCGAAGAGAACTATACCCGTTACGACGGTTTCGTGGTCCTCCACGGAACGGACACCATGTCCTATTCTGCGTCGGCCTTGAGTTTCATGCTGGAAAACCTGGAGAAACCGGTCGTTTTCACCGGCAGCCAGCTGCCCATCGGCATGCTCCGCACGGATGGCAAGGAAAACTTGATCTCCTCAATTGAGATCGCATCGGCACAAGACGAAAACGGACACCCGATTGTTCCGGAAGTGGTCATCTATTTTGAAAGCCAGCTCTACCGGGGCAACCGCACCACCAAATTCAGCGCGGAGAATTTCCGGGCATTCCGATCCCCCAATGCTCCTGTGCTGGCCGACATCGGCATCCACATCAAGTACCACACCCAACTGATCCGCTACCCCGACAGCTGGGGCAACCCGCTGGTGGTCAATTACCGGTTGGATCCGAATGTTGCCGTACTCAAACTCTTCCCGGGCATCACTCGGCAAGCCATCGAAGCCATCACCCATACCGACGGCCTGCGCGCCCTGATCATCGAGACCTTCGGCTCCGGCAATGCTCCGACCAGCACGTTGTTTCTGGACTGCATCGCCGAAGCGATTTCCCGAGGAATCATCGTATTGAACATCACCCAGTGCGTCACCGGAAAGGTTGATATGGATGCCTACGCTACCGGCAAGGCCTTACAACGCCTGGGAGTGATCAACGGCCTGGACAGCACCACAGAAGCCGCAACAACGAAATTATTTTTTCTACTTGGTCAAAACACTGATAACGAAGAAGTTAAACGGTTGTTGCCCAATAATCTTGCCGGAGAAATCACAAAATAATTTTCACTATTTAAAAACTATTGCTACCTTGCACGATATTTTGAAAACCAGCCTCAAAGTAGCTTAGGAGAGGTGGCCGAGTGGTCGAAGGCGCGCGCCTGGAAAGTGCGTAAACTCCAAAAGGGTTTCGCGGGTTCGAATCCCGCCCTCTCCGCAATTTTTTTGAAATTATTACTACTAAATTTTGTTTAACTAATTCACTCAAGAATTTATGAAAAAACTTTTCATGCTCTTGGCAGTTGCAGGTCTGATGACTTTCTCTGCTAACGCTCAAAATGAAGAAGTAGTTGCTACTGATTCAGTTGAAGTAGTCGCTACTGAAACTGTGGAAGTAGAAACTCCTGCTGAAGAAGTAGAAGCAGGTGTTCCGATCCACCAAGCAATCAAAACCAAATTCATCGAAGGTGGTGCAGGCTTCATGGCAACCGTATTGTTGTGCTTGATCCTCGGTCTTGCTATCGCT
>CALCYB010000188.1 GCA_937906485.1 uncultured Rikenellaceae bacterium | reverse complement strand
TTGCCGTCTGCCGGGAAACCGGTTTTGACCAAGTGGTGCTCTCCTTGAAAGCCAGCAACACAGTGGTCATGGTCGCAGCCTACCGGGAACTCTACCGCTGGATGCAGGAAGAAGGCATCCGTTACCCCTTGCACCTGGGCGTAACCGAGGCCGGTAACGGGCGATCGGGCCGCATCAAATCTGCAGTAGGCCTGGCCACGTTGATGCAGGAAGGCATCGGAGATACCATCCGTGTCTCCCTGACCGAAAATCCGGTCAACGAACTGCCGGTTGCCGATTTCATCGTCCGGTATTTTGAACAGCACCCCGGCAGCGGCGAACTGCCCCGGGAACACACCCCGGAAGGTTTGCCCATCTTCCGGCTGGATGCCCCCGACCTGGAAAGTTTCCTGCTGCACGCTGCCTGCCAGATCGGCCCGATGCTCATGGACCACACCCTGGAGGACTTCCAGCTCCAAGGTCTCAGCGGCGGACAACCGGTGTCAGAAGCTGATTTACAAGACATTCATGATGAACTGCTGCAGGCAGCCCGAAGACGTTTTACCAAATGCGAATACATCGCCTGCCCGAGTTGCGGCCGGACCCGTTTTGACATCGAGTCCACCTTTGCGGAAGTCAGACGCCGTACCGAACACCTCAAGGGCTTGGTCATCGGCGTCATGGGCTGTATCGTCAACGGTCCCGGAGAAATGGCGGATGCTGACTACGGCTATGTGGGAGAAGGCGAAGGCAAAGTGTCCATCTACCGCAAAAAAGAACGGATCCACCAAGGCGTACCCCAGGACGAAGCCATCGACCTGCTGCTGGAGCTGATTGAAAAAGACCGCAACTGAGTCACATTTCGTTTGAATACTCATTGAAAGATTATTAAATTTGCCAATAAAGCTACAAACCCTTTAATTCATGAACCTATGAAAAGATTTCTTGCTTGGATGACAGCTGTCTGTCTGTTCTTGGGATGTATCCAATCCGTTGATGCCCGTAAAAAAGAGAAATACAAATACAACGAAGCCCGTAACTATGAAGTTGTCATGCTGGGTGTCGGCAGCGACGGGACCAAGGTCTTCAAGATCTACGCTACCGAAAAGAACGTGGAACGCGCCATTGCATTGGCCAAAAAAGCCGCCATTGAAGTGACCCTTTTCCGCGGTCTTCCCGCCAAAGGCAGCATCGCAGCGACTCCCCGCCTGGTGGACAACCAGACCCGAGAAGCCAATGCCGAGTATTTTGACACTTTCTTCGAATCCGGCGGACGTTACCTCCAATACCTGAACGTCACCACAGACGGTGTTCCTTCCGGACAGGACCGTCTCAAGATCAAAGGCGGCTACAAAGTCGGCCTGTCGGTACAAGTCCTGTACGACAACCTGCGCAGTGACCTGGAAGCAGATGGCATCATCAAATCGCTGAACTACGGGTTTTAATCGAATTAAATTGTTATCTCACTGATTATGAAAAGAATATCAATCCTTCTTGTCGCACTTCTGGGCTTGAGCAGTGCCGTATTCGGCCAGGCCAAAAAACCCACCATCATGGTTGTTCCCAGCAACATTTACATGGAACGCCACCAATATGTAACCACGTATCAGGATCCTTTCGGCAAGACAAAATCCACCCCGGATTACGAAACCGCTTTCAACAAAGACGAGAACCTGCGTCTGGTGATTTCCGAAATGGGAGAGATCATGGCCAAACGCGGCTTTCCCCTCAAAGACTTGGAACAGACCCTGCGCGGCATGTCTTCCGATCATGCACAACGTACCATGCTGACCAGCCGCAACGGTAGTGCCGTAGCAGAAAGTCCGATGGACGAACTCAAACGCACCGCCAAAGCTGACATCATCATGGACTTGGATTTCACCATCAAGCAACAAGGTCCCAACAAATACATCACCTTCAACCTGCGGGGACTGGATGCCTATACCGACAAAGTCATCACGACGGCTTCCGGTGCCGGTGAACCCTCCCGATCCGCTTCCCCCGGCCTGCTGCTTGAAGAAGCCGTCCTCAATTACATGGATGGGTTCAATGCCGCTCTCCAGAACCATTTCAACGACATGTTCGCCAACGGACGGGAAGCCAAGATCTCGATCATGATGTTCGAAAGCTGCCCGATGTCCTTCCAGGATGAAATCGAATTCATGGGAGAAACCGTCACTTTGCTGGATGTGATCGAATATTGGTTGAGCGAGAACTGCGTACAAGGCCGCTTCTCCAACCTGACTACCGGTGACTACGAACTGGTCTATGAACAAGTGCGTACCCCGATCTTCCGTACCGTCCTTGGAAAAGAACGCCCGGCAGATACCCGCTCCTTTGTTACCGAATTGGGTAAATTCCTCACCCAACAGTGTCAATTGCCCTATAAAGTCAATACCGTAGGGTTGGGAGAAGCCTGGCTGATCCTGGGAGAACAATAGCCCCATCTACCCAAATTGGGTGGATGCATGAACCGAATTTTACCCAATTTCAGTGATTGTTTCCCTTGTAGCCTCCTTCTATTTTTGCAACCTGTAAAAATAGAAGAAAGCAAGGAAACATGAAACACAGAAAACACAATAGCAAACAACTGTTTATCAGTGGTTTGCTATTTTTTATGCTCCTCATTGCCCCTCAGCTGACCGCCTGGGGTCACGCCCGTTCCCATACAGCCATTCCTCCCCGGGTGGAGGTCTCGGGGACCATCACAGACGAGCACGGCCAGGCCCTTGAATATGCAACCGTATTCATCAAAGGTACCACCAACGGAACCCTGACCGATGCAAAAGGAAACTACCTCCTGCAGGTTCCCGCCGGAGATCATCATCTGTGCATTGATCTGATGGGCTACAACAGGGGTGAATACCCGATCAGCGTGATGGGCGGCCACCCCCTGACCTTCAACCTGGTTCTTCATACGGCCGTCACCCAATTGGAAGAAGCCGTGATCACCGCCTCCAGCATCAGCCGTATCCAACGTTCCGCCTTCAATGCCGTGGCCGAGTGCGTGGAGGAGGCTATCTATAACTCCATGACCGCCGCCGACCCGCCAGATGCAGAACACCAGCCGTAACCTCAGTGACGCACTGTCCCGATCTCCGGGCATCAAACTCCGGGAATCCGGAGGAGTCGGCTCCGATATGGCCATCACCCTGGATGGTTTCAGTGGAAAACACGTGAAGATCTTCATCGACGGTGTCCCGCAGGAAGGGGTCGGCAATGCTTTCTCCATCAACAACATCCCGGTCGGCTTTGCGGAACGGATCGAAGTCTACCGCGGGGTGGTTCCCGTAGGTTTCGGTGCAGACGCCATCGGCGGTGTGGTGAACATCGTCACCAACAAGACCAAACGCCCGTGGTTCCTGGATGCCTCCTACTCCTACGGTTCCTTCAACACCCACCGCAGCTCCGTACACACCGGAAAAACGCTGGAAAACGGGCTGTTGTGGGAACTCAACGTCTTCCAGAACTACTCGGACAACAACTACCGCATCCAAGCGGCAGTCGAAGATTTTGAAACAGGACGGATTGACAAGTCCGACAAAAAACAAGTGGAACGCTTCCATGACACTTACCACAACGAAGCCGTTATCGCAAAAATCGGCCTGACAGACAAGAAATGGGCCGACCGCCTGGTGTTCAGCCTGAACTATTCCCAATTCTACAAAGATATCCAGACGGGGGTCCGGCAAGATATCGTGTACGGTCAAAAACACCGCTACGGCCATTCCTGGATGCCCTCCCTGGAATACATCAAACGTAACCTGGGGGTCAAGGGGCTGGATCTTACCCTGACCGGAAACTACAACCGCAATGCCACCACGAACGTGGACACTTCGCAGTACAAATACAACTGGTACGGTGAAACAAAACGGATGAACTCTCCCGGAGAACAGTCCTACCAGCACAACCGTTCAGACAACAACAACTGGAATGCAACCGCTACCCTCAATTACCGGCTCTCCCGTGCACATACCTTTACCTTTAACCACGTATTCAACACGTTTGAACGCTCCAATACTTCATTGCTGAGCAAAGCGGAACAAAACGATGCCATCAACAAGGAAAACCGCAAGAACATCAGTGGTCTGCAATACCGCTGGATGCCCTCCAGACGCTGGAACGTAGCGGCCTTCACCAAATACTACCACCTGTATGTTGCCGGTCCCATTGCCACCA
>CALCYB010000187.1 GCA_937906485.1 uncultured Rikenellaceae bacterium | reverse complement strand
CTTCCGGAGGACACCCTCGTTCACGCAAGGGTCTGCCTGCTAAAGGTTACAAGACTCGTAACCCGAAGAGCACTTCCAACAAATTTATTATTGAGAGAAGAAAAAAATAACGGAATAAATTAGATCATTATGAGTCGTTCACTTAGAAAAGGCCCTTACATTCAAGCTGCTTTGGAAAAAAGAGTGCTGGCTATGAATGAAGGCACGATGAAAAAGGAAGTTATCAAAACCTGGTCACGCGCCAGTATGATTTCGCCTGACTTTGTAGGTCATACCATCGCTGTGCATAACGGAAACAAATTTATTCCGGTTTATGTAACTGAAAATATGGTAGGACACAAGCTTGGCGAATTTGCACCGACACGCACCTTCAAAGGTCACTCGGGTAATCGTTAAACTTAATTAATGAAAGAGTTACAAAATGGGATCTCGTAAGAAACAAATGGCCGAAAGGCTGAAAGAAATAAAGAAACACACAGCTGTTGCCAAGCTGAATGATGTCCCCACCTCGCCTCGCAAAATGCGTTTGGTTGCAGATATGGTCAGAGGAGTTGAGGTAAACCGTGCCTTGGATATTCTGAAATATACCAAGAAAGAAGCTGCCGGTCGTGTAGAAAAGCTGATCCGTTCAGCTATCGCAAACTGGGAAGCTAAAAATGAAAATGATCGCAAAGAACTGGAAAACGGCAATGTATATGTGAAGACCATCATGGTTGGTCAAGGTACTTCGCTGAAGAGAATCCGTACCGCACCTCAAGGTCGTGCCGCACGCATTCGCAAACGTTCAAACCATGTGACTGTGATCCTGGATGTTAAAAAAGAAACCGTAAAGGAGGAGGAATAATCAATGGGACAAAAAACTAACCCGATCAGCAACCGCATTGGTATTATCCGTGGCTGGGACTCTAACTGGTACGGTGACTATGCAAACCGCATCTTGGAAGATGCCAAGATCCGTGAATACATCTATGCTCGTATTTCTCGCACCAACCTCTCCAAAGTTGTTATTGAACGTACTTTGAAGCTCATTACCGTGACTATTCACACGGCTCGTCCGGGTGTCATCATCGGTAAAGGTGGTCAAGAAGTCGACAAACTCAAGGAAGAATTGAAGAAGATTTCCAACAAGGAAGTACAAATCAATATCTTCGAAGTTAAAAGACCTGACGTTGATGCCAACATCGTTGCTCAAAACATCGCTCGTCAAGTAGAAGGCCGCGTATCTTATCGTCGTGCGATCAAGATGGCTATCGCTTCTACCATGCGTGCTGGTGCAGAAGGTATCAAAGTTCAAATCAGCGGTCGTTTGGGTGGTGCTGAAATGGCACGTAGCGAAATGATCAAGGAAGGACGTACTCCTTTGCACACTTTCCGTGCTGACATTGACTATGCTTTGGCAGAAGCACACACCAAAGTAGGTGTTCTGGGTATCAAAGTATGGATCTGCAACGGTGAAGTTTACGGCAAACGTGACCTCTCTCCCAACGCTGGTGTATCGGCTAATGCAAATGCACCCCGTGGAGGTGAACGTCGTGGCGAACGTCGCGGTGGTGGCCGTCGTCGTGGTGGTAACCGTGGTGGCAACCGCAAGTCAGAAAACTAATCAACTGACAATACAAAAAGATGGCTGGACGATCTCCGTTCAGCCATTTTTTTATAGCAGGAAGCGGAAGCCTACGTGAAGTGCCAAACTGAAACCTTCCTTTTTTTCAAAAGTTTTGAACTTGATGTTCTGGAAACAATAATGAATGGAGGGTTCCAAATACAGGCTGATGGTAGGACTGATTTTGTAGGCTCCTCCGATGCCCAGTTCGGCGGACAGGAGGAATCTTTGTTCAAGTTCCGCACCGGTATCGCTCTTGATGCACCATTCCGGAATCATCCCCCCTGACAAATAGGTTTCCAGGTGTTCGCTCTGTGTAAGATTGAAGTTTGCCAGGACAGGAATCCCGATTAAGTGAGAGTGTTCCTTGGACACCAAGACGTTGTCCTGGTAGGTGCTGCTCCGTAAGAACGTATACCGGAGTCCGGTATTCAGTGACCATCGTTGGGAGAGCAGGAACCGGATCTGTACATCAAACGATAAGGGGGAGCCGTATATCCGATGTTCTTCTGTAAAGGGCTTTCCTCCGTAGTAAATGGGGGTGTAATTCATGGGCAGGATGCCCGTGCCGGGATCTACCGGAACTTGGTTTGCCGGGTTAAACCCGTAAGACAACAGCAATTCTATGTTTTTTGTTGTCTCTTCCAATATCGTTATTTCCTCGTCGACTGGGATTGGGGTTTTCAGGCACGAACTTTTTGTCGGCTGGGATTGTTGAGGGACTGCTTGGATGGTTGTTCCTGTTTGTCGGACGGGTTCCTGAATGACTTGTTTCTGTGGATATTCAGGCGCGTTCTCTCCGGTGGGCTTTTGGGTTGATAGCGCCTGTAGCCGGTGCTGTTGGAACCGTGGTTGTACTTGGATCGTGGGTACTTGGCCGAAAAGACCATCAGTGCGGGTTGATATCTCCGGCAAAGGGGCCACAGATTTGATTGATTTCGGGAAATTCCATACAATCAGCAGAAGAGCCGCTGTGTTGGCAATAATGATCAGGGCCCATAATCTTCTTTTTCTTCGGGTCTTGGTTTGCCGGTAACTTTGGTATTTATGCATGAAGATATCAAGGTCACCTTCGGGAAGACCGATTCGCTCTTCTTCGAACAGCTGTTTTATCGGGTTATTTTCCATCTTCATATTGTATCCATTTAATCATTAATTGTCGTGTTTTGTAGAGCTGTATGGCAGAGGCTGTTTCTGTAATCCCCAGTTGTTTGGCGATCTGTTTGTGGCTCAAGCCTTCGATATAGAACAGATTGAAGATGATGCGCTTTGTCTGGGGCAGTTGCTGCATCATTTTTCGTATCTGTTCCATCTTTTGCTGATGGATCCATGCCTCGTCCCAATCCAGCACCGGATTGTTTTCCCATTCCAAAGAAGAATCTTCTGAGAAGACTAATTTCTTCTCACGTCGGAAGTAATCTGTCAAATGATTGACCGTGAGTTTGGTAATCCAACTTGAGAATGATCCGGTGGGTTGGTATTTGTCCAGTTTGTCCAATATTTTCAGGAAACAATCATGGGTCAGGTCCTGCGCCTTATGCCGGTTATCCATATAGCGCATGCAGATAGCGAAGATCATCGGTGAGTAATGTAGGTAGAGTTCCTTTACCGCTGCGATGTCTCCTTTTGAACATTTTTCAATCAGCTCTCTGATTGACTCCGTTTGATCTTCTGTCTTTGCCATCAAAACATTGCCATGCATCTATATAACGAATGGGACTCAAGAATCTTTCTGCAAGATGCAAAAAAAAGTTTTTCGGGTAATATTTTTCTTATTCATTCGTTATATAAGAAACTGAGTACAAACTATAATTGTCAATCTATGAAAAAGACCATGATTGTGCTGATCGGAGTTCTGATGCTCTGTTCGTGTACTGCAATCCTGGACCTGGATCCGCGGGAGCGGTTTGTGGTCGTGCACGGGATACTGGTCAACAAGCCCAGGCAGGTGATCAACTTACATTATTCCCCCCTTCTGTCGGAAGACGAAATGCTGCCTATAGATGATGCTAATGTTTTGGTAGAAGAGAAAAATCGGGATGGAACTATTGGTCACATTTATGAGTTCAAGGCTGTGGGTAATGGCCAGTATGAGGCCTGGTTCAAGCCACAGTCTGAGACGCGGTACAACTTAAAAGTTGTGGTGCCTGGGCAATCAGAAATAACAGCATCTACCCTATATCCCACTGCAGGAAATTTTTCTGATTTAAGGGTATTTAACGAATCTTATTGTTTTGATTATGCATCAGATATCCCCTTGTTCTTATGGGTTTATGGGCAAGTTGGGAATGAATTGCAGTCAGGATCCAAAACTGTCACCTATATTGCAGAGCAGGGGGATTTTGCTGATTCTTTTAATGAGACAGCTTTGCAGCATGTGTCTGGAGCGCATCAGCATTGGCGATACCTTCGATATGAGTTTTCTCCTGAATCAATAGAGTCAATACCATTCGTCGAAGATTACGTGCATATAGGATTGAAGAAGACAGTTTCTTTGTTAATCTATCCGGCTTTTGGGATCAGATCTCTTTTGTCGGATGACTGCTATGTGGAGTTTTGTTCGGTATCGGAGGAATACGATTGCTACCTGAAGGAGGTTGTGTCATTTGAATTGAAATTGGACCATATTGCAGGGAATGATTTTTCCAGTTTGTATAATCATCACTCGGTATATACAAATGTGCAGAACGGAATTGGTATTTTTGGAGCAGTCTTGCGTGAGGAGATACGGCCTCTTTGTTTATCAATAATTTAAATGTGTCATGAACAGAACGGTTATAAAATGTTTGTTGTGGATCGTCTTGATTGTTGTTTGTGGCTCCGGTTGCGAGAAACTGCCACAAATAGGCTATGAGCCAGTGGATGATTGTGTGAGTTCTGAAAAAAGTATTGAGGATTATTTGGATTTGCCTTTAGTCGGATTTTATGAGTATCCTCCTTTGATGCGACCGGAGACGGCGAGCATATCATCTATAGTGAGCTTTTTGAAACAATCGGATGGGTTCTATTCGGTAGAATCCACTTTTTCTTTGTATCCTCCACATGCCAATCATTCAGGTGAATCGGTATTTTGGAATTTTCGCATTGGCAAAGGGATTTATGATGAAGTAGCGGATAAGTTGACAGTATATCCTGATAACGGATCAGGACCTATTTTGACAATAAGAAATCATGCATTGTACGGGTGTATAGATGTGGAGTATAATCTGACATCATGGTACAATCAGTTATACCCAACCATTATCCAGCCTGTACAAGATGAGTCAATCAGAGTGCTCTGTCAGGATTATGAGTCGGTTTATCAATTTTTGTTTGAAACAAAGGCCCCTTATGGAGAGCCACCCCGTGTACCGTCTCTGTCTTTAAGGTCGGGGAAACTGAAATTGAAGGAAAGAGATTCGTCTTACTATGCCGCTCATCGGATGAATGTGAGGGTGGGGAAACACACGGTTGGGGATGGATATACATGCGTGGTCAAGACGACCTTGGATCTTATTCCTTACGGAGGAGTCTTTCGTGAATTAGAGTTTGCGCTTCCGTATGGAACGGTTGATATCAATAATCAGGAGATTAGGTTTAATTATGTTACTTGGGGGATGGAGCATCCATATTTTCGGTTAGTGTATCATCCAGAAGTGTCTTCGTTGGTGTTGTATTGGACCCCTGGAAAATATTTTCAAGACCTATATCATGATTTATATGAGGAAACTCATGTGCCTTCTATCCCATTGTGTGATGAAGAGTTGGAAATCCGTATGTCATTTTTTAGCTGATTCTTTTTTGCTGTTCTTTGAATCTATTATATCTTTGCCAGTTATGGGAAACTTTCCCATCAGATAGGATAGAAAGATTAAAGAAAATAGCAGCGTATGAAAAGATGTAGCTTTATGGCTTGGCTGATGGTCTGCGTAGTGCTCCTGGGATCAGTGAGTTGTATTACTGATCCTGAGTTTGACCCGGCTCAGATTACGGTGAACCCGACAACTTTGAATTTTACGACAGAGGGTGGGTCTTCTGTGATTGAATTGACCACAAATCGGGATTGGTCCCTGGAAATTGTAGGCGAGGAGGTGACTTGGCTCGCTATCAGCTTGATTGAAGGGAAGGCTTCGGACCAACCTTATTCCATTCAGATCAGTGCCTTGCCCCTGGATGGGGTGACCCGTCAGGCGGTATTGAATTTCCGCACGGAAACGGTTTATGCATCGGTAAAGGTGACGCAGAAGGGCAATGTCTCTTCAGCGGTGACTTCATTTGCGGATGATTTCAGCTCCATCGAGGAAGGTAACGTCGCTTATACCGGCAATGGTTGGAGTTTCTATTCTTCAGATCCGAGTGATGTTTATTATGGATGGCGCACAGGGGTATTCAATGAAGACAAGTACATTCAGATTGCTCCCTACAGTTCCAGCCAGAGCGAAGTGGTGGGTTATGCCACATTGCCCTTGCTGAATGTACGGGATGCTGCCAAACAGCAACTCTCGTTCCAATTGGCCTTGTACTATAAGGAAGAGGACGCTTCCAAACTCGAAGTGGTGGCTTCGACAGATTTCAATGGAGATTATACTACGGCAACTTGGGAAGTCATTTACGATGCGACTTTCCCGGCAGGTTCTTCCATGAACGTTTGGAGAACCCATAATGTGGACCTCGCTGCCACTTGTGGTCAGGCAGAGGAAATTTATCTTGCATTCCGTTATACCGGCAAGTCCAATACCTATCGACTGGATAATGTCATCTTCGGTCAGGAAGGCAATACCGATGATCCGGATAATCCGAATGACGATCCTGACAATCCGGGGGATATCGGGGATAACTGGAACCAGCCGGCAGTCAATGCGTTCGGTGATGATTTCCAGTCGATCCAGACCGGCTATATCCAATATGTGTCCGATAACTGGACTTTCTGGTCATCTGATATGTCTGATATCAATTATCAGTTCAAGACCCGTATCTGGGAATCCGAAACGGGTGTAGACAAGTACCTGGACATAGCTCCATACGCTTCATCCCAATCTGTGGTGACGGCTTACGCGTTGTTGCCGAAGGTGAATGTTGCCGAAGCTGATCCGACTCAGCTTAGTTTTGATACGGCATTGTATTACAAAGAAGAAGATGACAGCCGATTTGAAGTGGTGGTTTCTTCAGACTTTGCTGGGGATTTCTCAGCGGCCACTTGGACGGTGGTTTACGATGCGACTTATCCGGCTGCATCAGAAACCAATGTTTGGAAGACGCATACCGTTGCATTGGCTGATTATGCAGATGCTTCCGAATTGTATGTAGCCTTCCGCTATGCGGGCAAATCCAATACCTATCGTCTGGATAATGTGATTTTCGGAACACCGGAACACATGAACGGAGGTAACGAGGGAAGTGGCGAAGATCCGGACACTCCTGGTGGAGGTGGAGAAGGGGATGGCGTTTATACCAGCAACATCGCTCTTCCGGGAGCAGACAGCAGTACGGAGGCTCACTACCTGGTTGAGGTCATTGTAGAGGGAGATTCCTACTCCGGTTTGAAATTGGGTAAGAGCTCGGCTGGCGGCACTTATACCACGCAGGCTCTGCCGGCAACCGGTGAGGTGACCTTGTCGTTCTACGGGGTGGCCTGGAATGGCAAATCCTGCGACTTGACCATCACGGTCAATGGCGGAGGCACCATTGACGGAGCAGCATCCAAGACTATATCTCTGGTGCCCAACTCCGGTGCGTCTGGAAATGCGCCCTATACCATTACCTTCGGAAACCGCGATTTCTATACCTTCAACCTGTCCGGTATTACGGCATCCTCGACGTTGACCTTCTCCACAGAGACTCAGAAGCCTCGTTGTATTTTGTTGGGAATCAATGCGAAATAGATGATGGGCAAGTTGTGTGCATGGCTAAAGGTGGCCACCCTTTCGGTGATGGGTGGGCTCTTGGTGGTGTTGGGGACCGTGTCTTGTAGCGAGGAGACGGTGCCCAATCAGGTCACTTTGCAGACCGCAGTCAGTGCAACCAATTCCGGGCAGTTCATTTCCATCGAGTCTGCCGAGAAGTGGACCATTGAACTGGTGTATCCTCAAGGCGTGGAACCTTGGTGCCGGATGGATCCGGACCATGGCGAAGGCTCCATGAAACATATTCAGATGTTGTACGCGGCCAACAAGTCTACGGAGGCTCGTGAGTTGGTGTTGCGGGTGGTGTTTGATTCGGAGACCGTATCGGTTAAGTTTGTACAGGCTGGAGTGGAAGACGACGGAAGCGGGGATGATCCGGGGGATGATCCGGTTGATCCCGATGCCTTGATCTCAGATCCTGTCCATGAGTGGATGGAACTGCCGCGCGTGGAGACCGATGATATGACGGCATTTGTTTCCCATCGTTTTGAATCGGCTGATTTTACAGCCCGGAATTATTCCATGCTCTATGATGCAGAGCATCGGATTGCGTTGTGGGTGGCTTATCCCTTGACCGATGATTACATCGGCTCTTCGGGTCGGACGGATGATTGGGGCTATGATCCCAAGATTCCGGAACGTTATCAGGCGGTGATGTATAGTGGCCTGGGCAATGGCTTTGACCGTGGTCACCAGTTGCCTTCCGCCGACCGGACCCAAAGCCGTTCCTTGAACAGAACGACCTTCTATTTTACCAACATGACCCCCCAACGGGGAGAGCTCAATCAGCGGGCATGGGCCAATCTTGAAAATAGGGTACGGGGTTATGCTTCGACTTGTGATACGCTGTATGTGGTGACGGGAGCCGTCCTGACTACCGCTTCGGACAGCCAGATCGAGTATACCAAAGACAACAGGGGCAACAATGTAGCGGTACCCAAGGCTTATTACAAGGTATTGATGAAATACAACCTGGCCTCAGACCGTTATTCGGCCATCGGTTTCTGGTTTGAACACCGCGGATACGGTTCTGAGGTGTCGGTTTCGGAGACCCAGACGGTGCGTGAGATTGAGGAAAGGACGGGATTTGATTTCTTCACCAACCTGCCCGAGTCGGTTGCAGAGCAGGTGGAGACAGAGTACAATCCGGGTGCGTGGGGATTTTAATGAAAGAAAATGCGCAGCATGAAAAGAGTATTATATAGTTTGATGGCGTTGCTGTGGTTGTCGGGAATTACGCTGACGGCCCAGGACAAGCAGACGACCTATACCGTGATGTTCTACAACGCGGAGAACCTGTTCGATGTCTATAACGATCCGAACGTGTTGGACGATGAGTTTACGCCCGAAGGTCCGAAGGTATGGACAGAGACCAAATATTGGAAAAAAATAGAAAATACGGCTGAGGTTATTCACGCCATTGCACAGGCCAACCGTCAGTTTCCTGCCATCATCGGATTGAGCGAGATTGAGAATCGGCTGGTGTTGGATGACCTGGTTTCGGAACAGCGCCTTGCCGGAGCCAACTACCAGATTGTCCATTACGACTCTCCGGAAGCCCGGGGGGTGGATGTGGCTTTGCTCTACCGGCCGGACCAGTTTGATTACTTGTGGAGTGAACCGATCCGTCCCAACATCCCGGGACGTCCTGATTTCAAGACGCGGGACATCCTGGCAGTGGCAGGCAAGATAGAGGGCGAGTTGTTCTGTTTCTTTGTCAACCACTGGTCTTCCCGTCGGGGAGGAGCCCACTCGTCGGAGTACCTGCGTTGCGGGAATGCACAGACGCTGAGGGATTATGCTGATTCTTTGCGGACGGTTTATCCGGACATCAAGCTGGTTGCGATGGGGGATATGAACGACAATCCCACCGACAAGAGCCTGCTGGAGGTTCTGGGCGCTGTCGGTGATCTGGACAAGCTGGTGGATGGGGGAATGTTCAACCCGTTCTACCAACTCTTTGAGGACGGCTATGGAACAACGGCCTATCAGGATGCCTGGAGCCTTTTTGATAACCTGGTGGTCAGTGATAACCTGATCAAGGAGTCGGCCCGGGGGATCCGTCTGCTTCCGTCCAAACAGCGGAAGGGAAGGTATTATGCAACTATTTTCAAACGTCCTTTCCTGATTCAACAAAAGGGACAATACAAGAATTATCCTTGGCGTACGTATAGCGGGAATGCGTTTTTGGGTGGCTACAGTGACCACTTTCCTGTTTTTATTACACTTGGAATTGAGCATTAAGAATTATGAGAAGTTTACGATCATTTAGACTGATTCTGTTGTTGGTTTTGATGACTCCGGTGGTTGCTTTTGCACAAAACGGGGGGATTCGGGGTACGGTCATCAACCGGGTATCCAAACAGCCCGTGCAAGATGCAAAAGTGACTGTGTACACCCCTGCCGGAGAGTTGTTCCGTTATACCGATGCCCAGGGGGTCTTTGAAATCCTTGAGGTGCCGGACGGCATGCACCGTGTTGTGGTGCAGGCGGCCTATTGCCTGGATACCGAGTTGAATGTCAAGGTAGAGGGTTACGTCAAAGACCTGTTGCGCATTTCCATGGCGCCCGATCTGGGATCGGTTTCCATTGATGATGCCTTTGTGGATTTTGACAGCGAGAACGAGGCCGGGTACGAAGACATTCCTTCGGTTCTGTCTTCCACTAAGGATGTTTATGAGAACATCGCCGGCTATAAATTCAGTGCCGCCCGTTTCCTGAGTCGTGGCTACGAAAGCGGAAGTGCGGATGTGTATTTGAACGGTATCCGTTTCAACGATGCAATGACCGGTTACGGTCCTTGGTCGTTGTGGAGCGGTATGAACGATGCAACCCGTAACCAGGAGAGCAAGGCCGGTCTGACCGCTACCGACTACGGTGTGGGTGGTTTTGCCGGCTCGACAAATATCAACGCTCGTGCATCGCAGATGCGTAAAGGCTTCCGTGCAAGCGTTTCGGGTGGTAATCAGATGTATAACTTCCGTGCTATC
>CALCYB010000186.1 GCA_937906485.1 uncultured Rikenellaceae bacterium | reverse complement strand
GTTGCGTGTTTGCTGATTGTGTTTTTGCTGTTGATTATCAAACACTTGGTTAAAACCGCAATGTCTGCCCGTGATTTGTTTGTGTATTATGCGGTCGGTGGTGCAACGGCACTGTTTGGTGCCCAGGTGTGTGTCAATCTTGCAACGACATTGGGACTGATGCCGCCCAAGGGAATGACATTACCATTCATATCATCCGGGGGCAGTTCTTTTTTGGGCTATTGCCTGTTATTTGGTATGATATTGGCAATAATTCGTGAAGATAAGTGGAAATAGGATAATTTATGAAAAAGAAACTACATATTTGGATTGCAACCGGTGGTACCGGTGGTCATGTGTTTCCTGCGCTGGCGGTGTCCGAAGAACTGGTTGCACGTGATGGTCGTGTCAGAGACATGGTTTTGTCTGGTCGTCCCAAAGGCGCATCAATTTGTCATGTTTGGGCATCTGGGGTTGGTGCAAAAAGCAAAATCAAGCAAATGTGGGCGCTGTTTAAAATAGGTGTGTCTGCGGTTGCGTTAATGCTGCGTTTCATGATATTCAGACCCGACAGGGTTGTTGCGTTTGGTGGATATGCATCTGTTGCGCCTGTGTTTGCGGCTCATTTTTGGCACATACCGACCTTTTTGCATGAACAGAACGCAGCAATTGGTCGTGCAAACAAATTTACCATGCGCTGGGTCAAAACCCTGATGACCAGTTTTCCAAACGTAGCAGGAATTCCATCTTCTACAAATGCGCATGTTATTTATACAGGATTGCCTGTGCGTCGTGAATTTTTAGCGCATTCTGGTGCGCCCTTGCCGGGGGCATCACGTATACTGGTGACAGGTGGTTCGTTGGGTGCCACCATCCTGGACGAAATTGTGCCCACATCAATTGTGGCGATGAAAAATAAAAAGATTTTTGTCACGCATCAGACACGCCCAGAAAACGTATCCAAGCTACAGAAATTTTATGCAGATAATAAAATTCACGCAAATGTATTGTCGTTTATTCATGATATGGCCGGTGCCATTGCTGGGGCAGACCTGGTAATCGGGCGCAGTGGTGCCAGTACGGTTATAGAACTGGAAACCATTGGGCGTCCTGCTATATTGGTGCCACTAAACATAAATCCAGACCAGGCTGCAAATGCGGAATCGTTTGCAAAAACAGGTGGTGGTTTTGCCATAGAACAATCTAAATTCACGTCAAAATGGTTGACGACTACATTGTCGGAATTGTTTGCTAATCCGTCTCGACTTGAAAAAATGGCGAAAATGTGGTAATATAAGGCCATCGGAGGAGAAGATTTTCTCCTTTTTTTCGTATTACAGGACAACACCATAAGGAGATGCCAGCCATGATCACCCTTCGCCCGATGCAGGATACCCTTGCGGATTACACCGCTTTGAGAAGCTGGTTTCTGGAGCCGGAACTACGCAGGTGGGTCTGGTGTGATGAGAAAGACGAACCGGATGTGTCCCTCGCGCGGGTAATGGAGAAATACGGCCAGCGCATCAGGCATCCAAAGGATGTGTTCCCGTACTTTATTTTGCTAAATAACAACCCCATCGGCTTTATCCAGTACTACTTCGCACAGGAAACAACCGTCGGGCTGGATATGTGGCTGGGTACGCCGCAGGTGCGCGGCAAGGGGTATGGCAGCGAAGCCCTCCGTCAGATGGTGCAGCTGATTCACCGTAAGCACCCGGCTGTGCGGGAATTGTTCATCGACCCGGATGCGGAAAACCATCGGGCCATCCATTGCTACCGCAAAGCAGGCTTTCAGGATGCCGGAGAGATCACTGATGAAGACGGAAACCGTTGTCTGCTGCTGAAAATCCACTTTGACCAGCCAAACGGTTAGGGGAGAGACCCATCCACCAACAGCCTTCCTTGTTTGTGAAAAGATAAACACGTTCCAACTTGTATACAAGTAGACAAGTCACATGGGTTGTGCTATACTGACATCATCACCTGTAACCCCTTTCATTTATCACAGGAGGACGATCACCATGAAAATGACATTCCGCTGGTACGGTTCCCAGAGCGACCCCATTAGCCTCAAGTATATCAAGCAGATTCCCGGCATGACCGGCCTGATGGGCCTTCTGGACAAGCCCGCTGGCGTGGTTTGGGAAGAGGATGAGATCAAGGCGCTGGTGGACGAGGTTCACGCTGCCGGTCTGGAACTTGAGGTCATCGAAAGCGTCAACGTGCACGAGGACATCAAGATGGGTCTGCCCACCCGGGATGAGTACATCGCCAACTACATCACCACCATCCGCAACCTGGCCAAGTACGGCGTGAAGGTGATCATCTACAACTTCATGCCCGTGTTCGACTGGCTGCGCACCGATCTGGCCCGGGAGATCCCGGAGGATGGCTCCAACTCTCTCTACTTCAACGAAGAGGATCTGGGCGAGATGGGCCCCATGGAGATCGTGCGCCGCACCGCCGAGGATTCCAAGGGCTTCACCCTGCCCGGCTGGGAGCCTGAGCGTCTGGCCCTGCTGGAGACCACCCTCAAGCAGTACGAAGGCATCACCCCCGACATGCTGCGCGAGAACTACAAGTACTTCCTCGACG
>CALCYB010000185.1 GCA_937906485.1 uncultured Rikenellaceae bacterium | reverse complement strand
CCCGGATGAGGGAGTCACCCCTGACGGACAAGTCGTAGAAACGGCCAGTGAACAACATCCCCATGCGCCCTACCGCCAATCCCAACGCAAACCGATCTACCGTCAATATGCCGAAGAACTGGTCGCCAAAGGCCATGCGTACTATGCGTTTGACAGCGCCGAAGAACTGGACCGCCTACGCAAAGAAGCAGAAGCACAAGGCCAGACCTTCACCTACAATCAGACAACCCGCGGATCATTGACCAACTCCCTGACCTTAAGCCAGGAAGAAACCCAGCGCCGGCTTCGCGAGGAAAACCATTGGACCATCCGCTTCAAGATGCCGGAAAACCGCATAGTCGCTATGGACGACCTGATTCGCGGACACGTGGAAGTAAACACCAACACGTTGGATGACAAAGTATTATGGAAAGCCGTAGACCAACTGCCGACTTATCACCTGGCGAACATCGTGGATGACCACCTGATGGAAATTACGGAAGTGATCCGCGGTGAAGAATGGCTGCCCTCCCTGCCCCTGCACTACCTGTTGTACGAAGCCTTCGGCTGGCAGGACACCCAACCCCGTTTTGCCCACCTGTCCCTGCTGCTCAAACCGGACGGAAAAGGCAAACTCAGCAAACGGGACGGTGACCGCCTCGGTTTCCCGGTCTTCCCGCTCAAATGGGTAGCGCCTAACGGCGAAGTGTCCCGGGGCTATCGTGAGGACGGTTATTATCCGGAAGCATTTGTCAATCTGCTGGCCTTGTTGGGCTGGAACCCGGGTACGGAGCAAGAACTCTTCACCCTGGAAGAACTGATTCCTGCCTTTTCCCTGGATCGCATCGTCCGTTCCGGTGCCAAATTCAAGAAAGCAAAAGCCAAATGGTTCAATCAGGAATACCTGCGTAAACGCAGTGATGCCCTTCTGGCCGAAGATTTCCGGCCCATTCTGAATGAAAAAGGCATCCATGCTGCAGCGGATTATGTGGAAACGGTAGTCGGCCTGATCAAAGAACGCGCCCATTTCGTACAAGATTTCTGGGAATTGTCTTCCTTCTTCTTTGAAGCACCTCAAACCTACGATCCCCAAACCGTCAATAAATTCTGGAAAGCGGACAACCTGCCCCGGCTCAAATCGACCGTTGAATTTGTGCAAGGATTGGGCGACTTCTCCAGAAAGCATGTGGAAGAAGAACTGCACCGTTACATCGTAGAAAACGGGATGCCGATGGGAAAAGTCATGAACGGACTCCGTCTGATGCTGGTGGGGGCATCCAAAGGTCCTGGCGTGGCAGACATCATCGCCACCATTGGAAAAGAAGCCTTTATCGAACGGACGCAGCGGGCATTTGCCGTACTGAATCCCGCTTAAGCGTATCCACCACCGGCTGTTCCATCGAGAACGTATCCACCGACCAGACCTGCTCCGGAACTCTACCCGGCTGCAGGTCTGTCGTTTCAGGACGGGTCATGGTGTAATAACCGATACCGAGGGTACTGACCAGGCCGACCAATGCGGCAACCCTCAACCAGGAACTGCGTCGCACAAACCGACCGACACGCCGCCAACTCAGGCTGCGTTCTTCCTGTTGAAAGGCCTTGTTGAGTCCGCGCAGTGCCTCCAGACGATGAGCACATGCAGGACAATCCATCAAGTGTTCCTGAAATCGGGTTTCCTCCTCTTGGGTCAACAGACCCTGGAAATAGAGATCTGCCTTTTCACATAATTTTTTCATACGGCCTTTGCATTTATCAACTTGGCATAACGCTGAATCAGTTTGTTCTTCACCCGTTTGACCATCTGACGATAACGTGCTGCTTGACGGACCATTTCATCTTCGGGGACTTGACCCGTGTACTTGAGTACCAGCTCTTCGTAGGAAAGTCCTTCCGCGTAGTGGTCCAGCAAAGCAGCCACCTCCTCTTCCAACCCTTCTACCAGTGCACCATGTAGAGGATGTGTGGGATTGTACAGAGCCAGAATCATGGTCGTACGCACGCTGTCCTGATCAAACACATCCACATAATGCAGAACGGGGGTCTGATGTGACGGAAAATTTTCAGGGATGGCCGCTTCCCGGTCAAAAACATTCTGGACCTGCTCATCCGTAAGGCGGTAAGCCACAGCCTCCACATCCACGCCTTTGTTCCGGCTCCGTAACCGGACCAATTCCTTACATTTGTTACGGATGATCCCGACTGCATACGAGATCAGATCGCGGGCACCGGCATCGGCTCCCAGGCGCCCCTGAATCAAGGCACCATTGATGACACAGCAGACTTCGTTCCAGATCTCCTCAGCGTCTTCGGCCACAAAAGCGCCCTTGATTCTCCGTACCAGTCCGATCACATAGGGTTTCAGGTGGCGGTAGAAAATACTCCACATGTGTGCATCATTCTCCCGCAGGCGCCCCATGACTTGAGGTTCCTGTAGCGGAAAAGCCTCAGCGATGACCGCTTCGAGATGGTGCTGCAGGGCCAGGGGAGCCTGCGGATCCTCCTGTTCCAAAAAATGATGCAGAAACAACTCGTCAAAGTGGGTCGGTGACAAGGTATAAGAAATGGTTTCGTCCTGGTTGGTCAGGTAATTGTCCAGCTCCGTTCTCGGGCTCCGTGCAAACAGCGTGTGCAGGCCATGCTGCATACGACGCTTCAAGACAAAGACAAACCGGCGGTCCAGCAAGGAATTCCGATAAAACGAAGCAAAACTGCGCCGACGGTAGTATGTGGACAGGACCCGCTGTTTCCAAGCGGCAAAATCTTCGGTCTCCCTTCTTCGGTATTCGTCTGCACACAATGCTGCCACCTCGCTTTCCGGATTTTTCCAGAACCCCAGGCGGCTCAGTTCCCAATGCTCTTCATCTTTGCGCAGGAACTCCAACAGACAGGTCTTCTCCGATGAATTCATAGTGAAATGTGCACAAAGATAGCAAGTTTTTATATTTTTGCAGGAAATTACCCAAAACCAGATCAAGATGATAGGAATTGCTGCCGATCACGCCGGTTATGAACTCAAAGGTCAACTGATTGAGTATTTGCGTGGACAAGGACATGAAGTAAAAGATTTCGGAACCCACTCTACCGACAGTATGGACTACCCCGATGTAGCTCATCCCCTGGCAGAAAGCATCGAAAAAGGAGAATGCGAATGGGGCATAGCCATTTGTGGAACAGGAAATGGAATCAGCATGACGGTCAACAAACATGCCGGCATTCGCGCCGCCCTGTGCTGGAACACAGAGATCGCAGCATTGGCCCGCCAACACAACAATGCCAACATCCTCTCCTTGCCGGCCCGCTTCGTTTCCGACGAAGAAGCCCTGGCCATGCTCAAGACCTTTATGGCGACGCCTTTCGAAGGAGGCCGTCACCAAAGACGTATCGATAAGATTGCCTGCCGCTAACGATTGATGGAACCCTCTTTTGTTACTCTCCGGCCGGGGATGTTTTCCGAACTGTCAAACGATTTGGAACAGTATCCCGGTGGGATCGTGATCCCTTTGGACAAACCTTACCGATGGACCTCTGCGGATGCCGTCCGGAAAATCAAGTTCAAGCTCCAACGTCATTTTGGCAAGAAGAACCTGAAGGTCGGCCATGCCGGTACGTTGGACCCGCTGGCAACCGGTCTGCTGCTGATTTGCATCGGCAAGGCAACCAAACAGGCCCAACACCTGCAGGACCAACGCAAAGAATACATCGCTGAAATCCGTCTGGGTGCGACTACCCCCTCCTATGACCTGGAAAAGGAAATTGATGCCCACTACCCTTGGGAACACATTACCCGTGAACAGATTGATGGCATTCTGCCCCGTTTTCTGGGCGAACAGGACCAGGTACCTCCGGTCTTTTCCGCCAAATTGGTGGACGGTGTCCGGGCCTATGAATATGCCCGGCAAGGGGAACAGATCGAGATGAAACCCTCGCGCATCACCTTGTACGAACTGGAAGTGCTGGATTACCAGGCTCCCGTACTGACCCTACGCATCCAATGCAGCAAAGGCACCTACATCCGATCCATCGCCCGGGACCTGGGACTGGCCTTAGGCAGCGGTGGTCACCTGATCAATCTCAGAAGGACCCTTTCCGGTGCAATGGATGTGAAACAGGCGGTTTCAATGGAAGAAATTCTAAATTCATGAAACTTTTTTTGTTGGCATCCGTATAACAAATCGTATGAAACTGTCACAATTCAATTTTACACTGCCGGAAAACCAGATTGCCAAGTATCCGGCCGATTTCCGGGACGAGTCCCGTATGCTGGTTTTAAACAAGGAAACCGGTGAGATCGAACACAAGTATTTCAAGGATCTGATCGACTACTGCGACGAAGGCGACCTGTTTGTCTTCAACGACACTAAGGTCTTTCCTGCAAGACTGACCGGGAACAAGGAAAAGACCAATGCCAACATTGAAGTATTCCTGCTCCGCGAACTGAATCAGGAACAACGTCTTTGGGATGTGCTGGTAGACCCTGCCCGCAAGATCCGCATCGGCAACAAATTGTATTTCGGTGAAAACGACGCACTGGTTGCCGAGGTGATCGACAACACCACTTCCCGTGGACGGACGCTCCGTTTCCTATACGACGGCACCTACGAAGAATTCCGGGAAACCCTCTACCGTATGGGCGAACTTCCGATTCCCAAATGGATACG
This sequence comes from uncultured Rikenellaceae bacterium, assembly GCA_937906485.1. Classification (GTDB taxonomy): domain Bacteria; phylum Bacteroidota; class Bacteroidia; order Bacteroidales; family UBA932; genus JAGCJX01. The sequence continues at coordinate 2,727 of CALCYB010000185.1, read as the reverse complement.
CTCCCATGCCGAACCCATTGACAACGAAGCCTTCCACACGATCTATGCAAAAAATGAAGGTGCCGTTGCCACTCCGGCTGCAGGGCTTCACTTCAGCAAGATCCTGTTCAAGAAGATGGAAATCAAAGGCGTGAACACGACCTACCTTACGCTTCACATGGGACTGGGCCATTTCGCGCACGTGGACGTGGAAGACCTGTCCAAACACAAGATGGACTCCGAACGCATGAACATTTCCGAAGAAACCGCCAACGAAGTGAACCGCACAAAAGCGGCAGGCAAAAAGGTTTTTGCCGTCGGCATCACAACCGTCCGCGCATTGGAAACCATCGTCACCCCCAGACAGGAAATCACCCCGTTTGACGGATGGACCAACAAATTCATCTTCCCTCCGTACAAATTCAGCATACCTTCGGCACTGATCACCAATTTCCACTTGCCGTACTCCACCATGCTCATGTCTGCTGCGGCTTTCGGTGGCTACCATCACGTCATGAATGCCTATAAAGTGGCTTTGGAAGAAGGCTACCGCTTCGGCACCTACGGTGACGCCATGTTGATTCTGTAATTTTTCCGTTTTTATAAATAATTCGGACGTTTTGTCCGAAAACCATCACTCCAATTGATGACCTTTGGGCATGAATTGGAGTGATTTGTTTGCAGCCAGGCTCATCCAGCAGATCTACCTGCACCAATGCCTCAAAGCCAGACAGCTGGTGGAGCAGTTCCCCCATCCGGCAAACCTGCTGGAGATTCGGCCCCATGAACTGAAACACTGGCTGCCCCAGGAGGATTCCCAAAGACTGTGGTACGACGCTTCCTTGCGCCGCAGCATCGAGCAAGAACTCGAATGGTACAACCGTCACCGGGTGCAGGTGGTTTTCCTCCACGACCCGAACTACCCCAAACGGCTCAAAGAATGTCCCGATGCACCGATACTGCTCTACCATCTGGGCCATTCCCCCCTTGAAGGCAAACGCATGCTGGCCATTGTCGGCGCCCGGTCCGCTACCGCCTATGGCAAACAATTCGTGCGGGATCTCATCCACTCGGCATCACAACTGGACCCTGCACCCATCATCGTCAGTGGGCTGGCCTACGGCATTGATATCGAAGCACACCGCTGCTGCCTGGAACACCAGGTCCAGACCCATGCCGTCCTGGCCAACGGCCTGGACCACATCTATCCCGCAGCCCACCGCAACACCGCCCGAACCCTCCTGCAACACGGCCGACTCTGGAGTGAATTTCCCAAAGGCACCCCTTCCTTGCCCTTTCACTTTCTGCAGCGCAACCGCATCATCGCCGGGATGTGCGATGCAACCCTGCTGTGCGAGTCCTCGCACCGGGGCGGAGGCATGGCGACAGCACGACACGCTGCCGCCTACAACCGAGAAGTCTTCGCCCTGCCCGGACGCATCCACGATCCGCATTCTGCAGGATGCAACGAACTCATCAGCAATCAGACCGCCTCCCTGGTGAGCTCTCCGGAGCAGCTTTGGGAATGCCTGGGATGGAATACTTTGAAAAAAAATCAGACGAATCCCAAAGAATTGAGTATCTTTGAATGTTCAAGCGAATTATCCCAGACAATCTTTCGCCTGATCGGAGAACATGCCTGCCTGACACCGGACCAACTGATGGACCTTTGTACACAGGCCGGCCTTCAGGACTTGAGCATCGCACTTACCGCCCTGGAACTGGAAGGACTGATCCGACAGCAAGCCGGAGGATACACAAAAGCATAAAATGGATACTCCTAATAATAAAATGGATACTCCTATATATATAGATACCCATGCCCATCTCTACGATGAGGCCTTTCAACCGGACCGGACCGCGGTCATTGAACGGGCCGTCGGCTCCGGCGTCCGCCAATTTCTGCTTCCCGGCATAGATTCCTCCACGCAAGCGGACCTGGAAGCCCTTGCAGACGAATACCCCTCCCATTGTTTCCCTTGCATCGGATTGCATCCGACTTCCGTTGATGCGCATTGGAAACAGGAACTCGCTCTGGTCGAAAACCGTATCGGCAAACGCAACTACCACGCATTGGGAGAAATCGGGCTGGACGGCTACTGGTCCAAAACCTACCTGAAGGAGCAACAGGAGATCTTTTACCGGCAGCTTTACTGGGCATCCGAAACCGACCTGCCGGTAATCATCCACCTGCGGGAAGCCACCGACGCCCTGTTTGAGGTTCTGGAGCGGTTCCGAAGAGAAGGGAAACGTTTGCCCCGCGGCGTCTTCCACGCCTTTTCAGGCAGTTTCGAGACCTATCAGCGGATATGCAGCTACGGGAACTTCCATTTCGGCATCGGTGGTGTCTGCACCTACAAAAAAGCAGCCATCGCCCAAACGCTCACCCAACTGCCCCTTACCGCTCTCCTGTTGGAAACGGACGCGCCTTACCTGACCCCGGTTCCCCACCGCGGCAAACGCAACGAACCGATGCTGGTGCAGCACACCGCTGCAAAAATTGCAGAAATTCGCAACATGTCAGTGGAAGAACTGGTAGAAGCCACCTATCAGAACGGCAAACGAATTTACGGCATAAAATAAACACATACAAAAACGGCTCCCATCCAGATATGTTTACACATATTCCACGGATGAGAGCCGTTGTATTTTTTCTGTTGTGTTTTTCAGAAGCTCAGCAGTTTCTACAGCATACTTTTTCTAATGTCTGATACACAGGTTGATTATGGCTTCCGGTTTCAAAATACC
>CALCYB010000184.1 GCA_937906485.1 uncultured Rikenellaceae bacterium | reverse complement strand
CCTGAAAATCTTGCGGTTGCAATGAAGGAAGCGGGCGGGCTGCTCGTACATATTTCCACGGATTATGTCTTTGGAGGAGATCCATACAATACCCCATGCACAGAGGATAGGACAGGAACGCCGACAGGTGTCTATGGTCAGACAAAACTTGAGGGGGAAAAGGCCATTCAGACCGTAGGATGTGATCATGTGATCATAAGGACAGCCTGGCTGTACAGCGAATTCGGACGGAATTTCGTCAAGACCATGCTGCGCTTATCCGCTGAACGGGAATCGCTGCAAGTGGTCAACGACCAGACCGGCACCCCGACTTGGGCAGCGGACCTTGCCGGAGCCATCCGCCAACTGCTGCCCCAACTGGAAAGCGGCCGGTTCCACGGAGAGATCTTCCACTACACCAACGAAGGCAGCTGCTCCTGGTACGATCTGGCAGCCAAGACCATCGCCCTTGCCGGAGGATCCTGTCAAGTCCAGCCCATCCCCACATCCGCCTATCCCACAGCAGCCCGACGTCCGGCCTACTCCGTACTCAGCAAAGCGAAGATCCGTCAGACATTTGGCATCGAACCTCCTCACTGGGAAGCCTCACTGACCCATTTCCTGAAGGAATTCCTGTAACGAAGGAGCCCGCTGGTCCTTGTCCGACAGGACCGGTTGTATCCCATCCAACATCCACCCGATCTGCAGGTGCGGATCGTCCCAACGAACAGAACCCTCCGCAGTGGGTTCATAGAACGCATCACATTTGTATTGGAACACCGTATCCTCCTCCAGGACCAGAAAACCATGAGCAAACCCCTTGGGGATATACAGACTATGCTTGTTGTCTCCGGTCAGAACCACCGAAACGTGCCTACCGAAGGTGGGAGAACCGGGACGCAGGTCCACGGCCACATCCTGTACCGCACCGCGCACGACCCGCACGAGCTTGGCCTGGGCAAACGCTCCTTTCTGGAAATGCATTCCCCGCAAGACCCCTTTGGCAGAACAGGATTCGTTGTCCTGAACAAAACGGACACCTTCCAGACCGCTCTCACGCTCAAAATCGCGCACTGAAAAACTCTCAAAAAAATACCCTCGGCTGTCTCCGAACACTTTCGGAACCACGAGCAAAGGTCCTTCGATCTCCATTCTAAATACTTGCATAGCCATTCATCTTAAGTCACACTTTGCAAAAATAATCATATTTCGCTATATTTGTGAGATTGAATCCGGAAAGGATTCTTCGTTTTACTAAAAAACAGAACAATCGCATATGACCCTTCATCGCATTATCCGCACCTCGATGCTGCTTTCCCTGACCGGAATACTGGCCGCATCCTGTACAGAACGGATTGCTCCCACTTATGGTGATGATCCCCAGCAGGCCCAATGGCTGGACCCCGAAGTCAATCAGATCAACCGGCTGCCCATGCGTGCCAACTACTTTCCCTACGAATCGATAGCCGAAAGCCATCTGGATAAGACACAGGCCAGCAACTTCCTTTCGCTACACGGTGACTGGAACTTCCATTGGGTGGAAAATGCCGACCAACGGCCGACAAATTTTTACGAAACCAACCTGGACGACTCTGATTGGGACCGTTTCCCGGTACCGGGTATATGGGAGCTCAACGGTTACGGCGATCCGATCTACGTCAATGTCGGCTACGCCTGGCGTGAAAAATTCCGCAACAATCCCCCTCAAGTACCGGTAGCGGAAAACCACGTAGGTTCCTACCGCAAAGAAATACGCATCCCCAAGGACTGGGACGGCAAAAAGATCATCGCCCACTTCGGATCAGTCACCTCCAACCTGTGGCTGTACGTCAACGGACAGTTTGTCGGTTATAGCGAAGACAGCAAACTGGGTGCTGAATTCGATCTGACCCCTTACGTGACCCCCGGAAAGAAGAACCTGATCGCCTTTCAGGTTTTCCGCTGGTGTGACGGCACCTACCTGGAAGATCAGGACTTCTGGCGTTTCAGTGGCGTAGCCCGTGAAACCTATCTGTATGCCCGCGACACCGTTCACCTGAACCAGCTCCGCATTGAAGGGACACTGATCAATGAGACCACCCAAGGTCTGCTCTGCGTGACCACGGATATCCCTCAGGGGCATCTGCTCCAAGTCACCCTCAGAGATGCATCCGGCCAACGCGCCGGCTATCTGGAAATGACACCGGATCAGAAAACCGCCAACATCTTCATCGGTGATGTCCATTTATGGACCGCTGAAACCCCTTACCTGTACCAGGCCACCGCCTGTCTGGTTCCTGAAAACAACGCAGACAACACGCCTCGGGAGGTCATCAACATCCCGGTCGGTTTCCGCCACGTTACCATTGAGAACGGCCAGTTGCTGGTCAATGGGAAACCGGTGCTCTTCAAAGGAGTCAACCGCCACGAAATCGATCCCTATGGAGGATATGAGGTTTCTAAAGAGCGCATGATACAGGACATCCAACGCATGAAAGAATTCAACATCAATGCCGTCCGCACCTGCCACTATCCCGACGATCCGCTCTGGTATGCACTCTGTGACCAATACGGTCTCTATGTCATTGCGGAAGCCAACGTTGAATCCCACGGAATGGGCTATGGTCCGGAATCCTTGGCTCATGATCCGAAATACACGACAGCCCACATTGAACGCAACGTGCGGAACGTACAGGCTCATCTGAACCACCCCAGCATCATCCTGTGGTCCCTCGGAAACGAAGCCGGTTACGGCGAGAATTTCCGGCTGGCAGCCGAAAAGATCCGCTCCATCGACAGCACCCGCCCGATCATGTACGAACGGGACACCCAATTTGAAGTGGCCGAAATCTACTCCCCGATGTACATCCATTACCATCGCGCGGAAGAGTACCTGAACAGCAACCCTTCCCGTCCGCTGATTCCCTGCGAATATGCACACGCCATGGGCAACTCCCAAGGCGGCTTCAAGGAATATTGGGATCTGATCCGCAAATACCCGCAGTTCCAAGGAGGATTCATCTGGGATTTTGTGGACCAGTCTTTCCACTGGAAGAACAAAGACGGCATCGATATCTTTGCCTATGCCGGTGACTTTAACGACCACGACAGTAACTGGGACAAGAACTTCTGCGACAACGGCCTCTTTAACCCGGACCGCAATCCGAACCCGCATGCCTATGAAGTCCGGTACCAGCACCAGCCCATCTGGACCACCCTCTCGGATACAACCACCGGCACCCTGAGCATTTTCAACGAATACTTCTTCCGGGACCTGTCCAACATCCGGTTGAAATGGGAAATTGCAGATGCCCGGGGACAGGTAAAAGCATCCGGACAGCACGACCTGCATGCTGGTCCCCAACAAAACCAAACCGTGGAACTGGCCTACCAGCTTCCTGCGTCGGAAGAAGAAGGTCTGCTGCTGAATGTCGCCTATCACCTGATCCAACCCGAACCGTTACTGCCGGCCGGTCACCGCGTGGCCTACCAACAATTTGTCCTGCAACAAATGCCGGCCATCCCGGCAAATACCGCCACAGCCAGCGCCCAGAAGACCGAAACGGGATACATTTGGAATGGAAACAATTTCACCATCCGGCTGAACGCCGCTTCCGGCCTCATTGATGACTACCAATGGCATGGCAAGAACGTACTCGAACCAGGCAAGAGTCTGCGCCCCAATTTCTGGCGTGCGGCAACCGACAATGATTTCGGAGCCGGACAACAACTCCGTTTCCGTCACTGGAACAATCCCACCTACAAAGTCGCCTCCATCCGGGAGACTGACCGCCACCAAATCCAAGTGGTGCTGGCCCTGGACAGCATTCCAGCCCAACTGACCTTGACCTACCGGGTAGATCCGGAAGGTGGCCTCCACGTCCGACAGACCTTGACCCCCAATCCGGACAACCGGCGGAAGGTGGCCCCGATGTTCCGTTTCGGCATGCGCATGGAACTGCCGGAAGAGTTCGACCAAGTGGAATACTTTGGCCGGGGACCTTGGGAAAACTACGCTGACCGCAAGAGCAGCGCCCAATTTGGCCATTACACCGCCAAAATCGACCAGCTCTACTACCCCTATATCCGTCCCCAAGAAAGCGGCACAATGAGTGATTTGCGCTACTGGAAACTGATCAACCGCCAGGAGGGCATTTCCCTGACGGTCTCTTCCGAAGACTACTTCAGTGCCTCGACCCTTCCCTACAGCATTGAACAGCTGGACGAGGGTGTAGTCCGCACCAAAGCACAACGCCACTCTCCGGAACTGGTACCAGAAGGCTACACCACCCTGTGCTTCGATGCCCGGCAGATGGGGCTGGGAGGCATTGACTCCTGGGGCACCTGGCCACTCCCTGAATACCGTCTGCTGTTCGGCCCCTATGACGCCGAATTCAGCCTGACTCCCGATACCATTCAATAAACCTTTAACAACTGACCCGTATGAAACATATTTGGCTCATCCTTGCCGGACTCTTGGCAAGCCTCTCATTGACAGGACAAAACCTGGAAGAATTCCAAAAACAACGCGAAGCTGAAGAAGCTCAATATGGCAAACAGAGCGATGATTTTGCAAAGAAGCGAGAAGCCCAATACGAGGCTTTCCGCAAAATGTACGAAGCCGAATTCAAGCGCTACAAAAAGAACTACCTGGCCTACCTCAACGGAGAACAGGAAGTGCTGGATCTGATGGCATCCGATGACGGCATCAGCATCAAACCGCTGCCCAAAAACAAACAACCCAAGGGTATCAGCAGCACCGTAGCGGACGAACAAGGCAAACTTCGCAAAGAAATCCAGTACATCACCAAAGTCACACCGGACCAGCTGCTCAAAGACTTGTCCCAATCCGACGACAAGGTGCAGCAGGTCAAAGATGGGGCCTCCACGCTGAAAGACTGGAACGAAGCCCTGGAGAAAGAGGGTGAGAAAATCCAAAGCCAGTCTCCCGATATACCTCCGCTCCAAGAAACGCCCACTCCCCAGAAACCCCAACAACCTACCCCCCAACAACCCACCCCTCAACAGCCTGCTCCTCAACAGCCTGCCCCTCAACAGCCTGCTCCTCAACAGCCTGCTCCGGCAACTCCTGACGATGATGTAGAAATTCCTCATGGAAAGCCCACCAACTATACCCGGTTGTCCTCCAAATTCGGTCCCCGCATCCACCCGATCACCCACAAACGCAGCACGCACAAGGGCGTTGACCTGGCAGCACCGAAGATGACTCCCATCTACGCGACAGCCGATGGCACCGTGGCTTTCTCCGGACGCAAAGGTGGTTACGGAAATTTCGTAAAGATCAACCACGAAAACGGTTACAAGACGGCTTATGCCCACATGGAGAAGATTGCCGCCAAACAAGGCAAGAAGATCAAAAAAGGCGACCTGGTCGGCTATGTAGGTTCCACCGGTCAAAGTACCGGCAATCACCTCCACTACGAGGTCTATTTCCAAGACAAACTGATTGACCCTGAAAAAACATTTTAAGGACTGGCACGATAGGTGTAGTGAATTCCGTTGACAAATTATTAATGCTATGAAACGGTTGATTCAATTTTTATTTCCTGTCAGCAAAGGTCAGACGGCCTATTCACTGCTACTGCTGGCCCTGCGACTGATATTTGGAGGTCTCATTCTGATACACGGTCTGGAAAAGATTACCGCCTATGAGTTCATGAAGTTCACCTTCCCGGATCCGATCGGATGGGGCAGCCAGATTTCCCTTCTGATGGTCATTTGTGCGGAGGTCATTTGCGCTGCATTTGTCGTGGCCGGTTTCCTGACCCGCCCGATGACCCTCCCGATCATCTTCTCCATGATCATGGCTGCCTTCGTGATCCATGCAGGCCAGTCTTTCAACATGAAGGAACTTGCCGTCATTTACATGATCGGCTTCACGTTGCTGCTGATCACCGGCCCGGGACGTTTCTCATTGGATAACGCCTTCGGCAAGATGCTTCAAAAACATCAGCAACAACCCGCTCCTGCACAATAACCTATCCAGGAAGGGCCTTTTACACAGAACCCCGAAAGTGCGACTTTCGGGGTTCTTGTTCTGTTTTTCTACAACACTGCTATGCCTTCAACCATTCGTGTTTCTTGACGCTGTAGAGCGGAACCAAAGGCAAAAGAATGGGGGTCTTGCGGATGTAGGCCTGGAATTCAGGATCGCTTCCATAGGTCGCATCCTGACGAAGCTCCAACCTGCGTGCTCCGCTGAACATCACATAGACGATACCCACATAACCGATTCCGGCAATGATCCATTGTCCGACCGTACAATGAGCACCGATGCAGACCAAAAAACTTCCGGTCCAGATGACCAGTTCTCCCAGGTAGTTCGGGCAACGCACAATCCGGTAAAGACCTGTATCCACAAAACGTTTGGGATTGATTTTCTTGGCGGCCTTCTTCTGCGCATCCGAAGCGGCTTCCAAAGCGACACCCAAGGCCATCATCACCCCACCGATCCAGGCCCACAACTCATTGACAGCAACACCCTCAGCAGAGTTTCCCAAGTAAAACGCAATCGGACTGACCTGTCCCACATACAACAGAGCACAGAAAACCCAAACGGTCGTCATCACTCCCACGGGTTTTTTCTTTTCGGTCTCAGGTGTATAGAGAATCTTACGGTATTCGGGGGACTTCATCTCCCGTCGCAGCAGGTACCAGCCCAGGCGGAAGCCGAAAACAAACAGGACAATGCACAACAACAGGGCAAAGTCAGCACATCCCGGAACATAATCGCCAAGGTCACTGCCAAAGCCGCTACGCCAAATCCGTAACCAATGCTGAAGAAATAAATGAAATATTTCCAGCCGATGGCCGACATCAACAAAGAAACGGCCAGAAGTACAAGAAGATAATACATAACTTATCGATTTAATTATTGTTTGCCTCAACAAAATATGCGCCATATGACAGACCAAAATTACTAAAAATATCAATTGCTTTCGTATCTTTGCAAAAAATATCAGTTACCAGCATGGCAGTTCAAAAACCCTCCATCCCGAAAGGTACACGGGATTTCGGACCGGCAGAAATGGCCGGCAGAAATTACATCTTCGATACAGTCCGTTCTGTCTTCCGCAAATACGGGTATGCCCCGATCGAAACCCCTTCCATGGAAAACCTCTCTACCCTGCTGGGCAAATACGGGGAAGAAGGCGACAAGTTGCTGTTCAAGGTATTGAACTCCGGAGATGCCTTTGGCAAAGTGGATTGGGACCGTGCACGGACAGAAGATGGGCTCAACAGCAATGCCCTGGCCTTGCAAGTTTGCGAAAAAGGACTCCGCTATGACCTGACAGTGCCGTTTGCCCGCTACGTGGTACAGCACCGCAATGAACTGGTTTTCCCCTTCAAGCGTTTCCAGATACAACCGGTATGGCGCGCTGACCGTCCTCAGAAAGGACGTTATCGCGAATTCTACCAATGCGATGTGGATGTGATCGGAAGCCGCTCACAACTCTATGAGTTGGAACTCATCCAGATCGTGGATGACGTCTTCGCCGCTTTGGGAATCAACATCGTCCTGAAGATCAACAACCGGAAAGTCCTTTCCGGTCTGGCTGAAATCTGCGGACATCCTGACAAACTCATAGACATCACCGTCGCCATTGACAAGATCGACAAGATCGGATTGGATGCGGTAAAAGAGGAATTGATGGAACGGGGACTGGAAGCCTCTGCCATTGCCATGATTGAGCCCGTGCTGACCCTTCAAGGCAGTAATGAAGAGAAAATCGCAGCCATGCGGCCGATTCTTGCGGGTTCTGCCATCGGTATGCGCGGACTGAACGAGCTGGAAGAACTTTTCGGCTATGTGGCATCAGCCGGCTTCCGCCAGGAAATTGAAATTGACCTGTCGCTGGCCCGCGGCCTGAACTACTACACCGGCGCCATCTTTGAAGTCAAAGCCAAAGACTTCCAGATCGGCAGCATCTGTGGCGGCGGCCGTTACGATGACCTGACCGGCATCTTCGGATTGCCGGACACCTCTGGCGTCGGTATCTCATTCGGAGCAGACCGGATCTACGATGTACTCAACGGGCTGAACCTGTTCCCGGAAGGTGCAGCCTGCAGTTGCGACATCCTGTTCGCCAACATGGATCCGACCGGTGTCCGCTATGTCCTTCCCATCATGGCGACCCTCCGACAATCCTCTCTCGCGGTGGAACTGTACCCGGAAACGGCAAAACTCCGCAAACAGTTTGAGTATGCCGAAAAGAAAGGCATCCGCTACCTGGCCATTGCCGGAGAGACAGAAGCGCAACAGAATATCATCAATGTCAAGGACTTGACAACAGGCAACCAAGAAGTGTTCCCCTGCAACGACTTGACGCCTCTGATCGAAAGAATCTGCAAAAAAGCTTAGGTAGCATCAAAAAATTTTGCAAATCAAAAAAAGATGTTTACCTTTGCATTCCATACCGCGGAGTAGAGCAGTTGGCAGCTCGTCGGGCTCATAACCCGGAGGTCGGAGGTTCGAGTCCTCCCTCCGCTACTACAAAGGACAAATCGCAAGGTTTGTCCTTTTTTTGTGTGGTGGTGTTTTTTTTATATCTTGCACCGAAGGACCCACAGCGGCTGTGGGCCCTTCCTGATCAATAACACTCCACAATCAGGGTGTTCTCAATGACATAATCGTAATCTTCGTCATAGATGGTCGCTGTACATTCGCAGCGGTAACCGAATTCCTGCTTCTGTCCGACCGCCACACAAGCGGCCTGCGGCCCTTTGTTGTTGGTGTAACGGTCCGGCACCAGGATATGGACACATTGCCGGTCAAACTCGGTAATCTCCAGCAGCAACTCATCTGAACGGAAGCCGCCACGACTGCGGGATTGCGAAAGGATGGCCGTATCCTCGAGCCGGATGACGCCTTTGCGTGCAATCAGCATAGACTCAGCTTCGCGGTGGTAGTCAAACCCTCGGGAAAGCACTTTCAGCAATACGATCGGACCGGTCGCATTCTCCAACAGCCGCACAGTCGTCATATCCAGACGATCCTGGTTCCAGATGGCCACAAAACCACCTCCTTGGGCAAACCGGTAAGTACCTTCTCCGTGACGGTTGCCTGCCTGCAGGGTTCCTTCAAACGTGTCACCATTCTCATAGGTCCATTTCCCCTTGCCCTGACGAAGGTCTTCGCTCCACTCCCCTTCGTACTGGTCGGCTCCGACTGATTCTACACCCCAACCGCTTCGCTTGTCATTTTCCCAATGACCGGTATACTCCTGGACCGGAAAGGTTCCTTTGTCCCACCTTTGGCGGTAGGTACCTTGTCCATGGCGCAATCCTTCCCGCCAATCTCCACGATAAACAACGTCCACCACACTGCCATAGTGTTCAAAGGTACCTGTTCCATCCGGCAGGTCCTCCTTCCAGGATCCGCTGTAGGCTGTAGTCCCCGATCCGTTCTGATAATATTTCATTCGGCCGCTACCTGAACGTTTGCCATGCAGCCACTGGCCTTTGTATTCTTTGAAGGCCACCTGGAACTCCATCCACGAAACATAGGGTTGTTGTTTGTAGACCATGGTTCCATTACCATGAGGGAGGCCCTGTTCATCCACTTGGCCAAAATAACGATTTCCGTCAGGATATACCACCTTTTGTTGTTCCATAAAGCATTCCGGTTATCAGATTTCAGGTCAAAAATAACAAAAAAAGCTGACAAATAAAGTCTTATCGACTTTTTTGCCAGCCTTTTAGCAGGTTATGGTCAAACTATTTGTTCAACTGGGTAAAGAAATCATTGCCTTTGTCATCCACCAGGATAAAGGCAGGGAAGTTTTCCACTTCAATTTTCCAGATGGCTTCCATGCCCAGTTCCGGGTATTCCAACAATTCTACCTTCTTGATGTTGTCTTGCGCCAGGATAGCAGCAGGGCCACCAATGGATCCCAGATAGAAACCACCGTGTTTGTGGCAGGCATCGGTCACTTGTTGGCTACGGTTACCTTTGGCAATCATGATCATGCTGCCGCCATTTTCTTGGAACAGGTCCACATAGCTGTCCATACGTCCGGCAGTGGTCGGTCCGAATGAACCGGAAGGCATGCCTTCGGGGGTCTTGGCAGGGCCGGCATAGTAGATCGGGTGATCCTTGATGTATTGGGGAAGGCCTTCGCCTCTATCAATGCGTTCTTTCAGTTTGGCGTGTGCGATATCGCGTCCCACGATGATGGTACCATTCAACAACAGGAAGGTGGATACGGGATATTGGGACAAATCTGCCAGCACTTCTTTCATCGGACGGTTCAAATCAATGTGAACACCGGATGAATGAGCGGCACCGCTGCGGAATTGTTCAGGAACCAGACGGATCGGGTTGCTGTCCAGGGTTTCAATCCAGATACCTTCCTTGTTGATCTTCGCTTTCACGTTACGGTCAGCGCTGCAGGATACCCCCATACCTACCGGGCAAGAGGCACCGTGACGCGGCAAACGGATCACACGGATATCGTGTGCCAGGTATTTGCCACCGAATTGGGCACCCAGACCGATGTTTTGGGCGGCCTTGAGCAGGCGTTGTTCCATATCGATATCCCGGAAAGCACGACCCAGTTCGTTACCGGTAGTCGGAATGGTGTCATAGTATTTGGTAGAAGCCAATTTGACGGTCTTCAAGCACATTTCAGCAGAGGTACCCCCGATCACGAAAGCAATGTGATAAGGCGGACAGGCAGCCGTACCCAAGGTCTTCATCTTTTCAACCAGGAATTTTTCCAGGGTGTCCGGATTCAACAACGCTTTGGTTTCTTGGAACAGGTACGTCTTGTTGGCGGATCCACCACCTTTGGCTACAAACAGGAACTTGTATTCATCGCCATCGGTTGCGTAGATGTCCACTTGTGCGGGCAGGTTGTTGCCGGAGTTCTTTTCGGTATACATATCCAGCGGCAAAGTCTGGGAGTAGCGCAAGTTATCCGTGGTATAGGTATCGAACACCCCGTGCTGCAACGCTTCTTCATCGCCACCGCCCGTCCATACGCGTTGTCCTTTCTTGGCCACGATGGTTGCTGTACCGGTATCTTGGCAGAAAGGCAACTTTCCTTTTGAGGCCACATCGGCATTCAACAACATGGTCAATGCAACAGCTTTGTCGTTCTTGCTGGCTTCCGGGTCGTTCAAAATCTTGGCGACCATTTCATTGTGTTCCGGACGAAGCATAAAGGCCACATCGTGAAAAGCCTGACGGGCCAACAGGCGCAATCCTTCCGGTTCCACCTTCAGCACTTCTTGTCCATTAAATACTTCGGTCGATACATACTCCTTGGTCAGGAGATGATACTGGGTTGTTTCTTTTCCCATTTGGAAAAGTTCTTGATACTTGAATTCCATGATGTTAAGGTATGTTATTCATTAGGTTATTGTTCATTAGGAAGACCTTCATGAATTCATTCAGGTCACCGTCCAGCACCGCCTGGGTGTCGGAAGTCTCATGATTGGTCCGCAAGTCCTTGACCATTTTGTAGGGATGCAGGACATAACTCCGGATCTGGGAGCCCCATTCGATTTTCTTTTTCTGACCCTCCAGTTCGGCTTTCTTCTCCTGACGTTTCTTCAGTTCCAGGTCATAGAGATGGGATTTGAGGATGCGCAACGCATTCTGGCGGTTATCCAGCTGCGAACGGGTCTCGGTGTTCTCCACCACAATGCCGGTCGGAATGTGACGGACACGTACACCGGTTTCCACTTTGTTGACATTTTGCCCGCCAGCTCCGCTGGAGCGGTAGGTATCCCATTCCAGATCAGCGGGATTGATTTCAATTTCAATGGTCTCATCCACCAGGGGATACACAAAGACCGACGAGAAGGTCGTCTGCCGTTTGCCTTGGGCATTGAACGGAGAAATGCGCACCAGCCGGTGCACCCCGCTTTCTGCCTTCAAGTAGCCGAAGGCAAAATCCCCTTCAAATTCCAGGGTAACGGACTTGATGCCGGCTTCTTCGCCGTCAATCACGTCCGAAACATGCACTTTGTAACCGTTCCTCTCTCCCCAACGGATGTACATCCGCATCAACATGGCTGACCAGTCGTTACTTTCGGTACCACCGGCCCCCGAATTGATTTTCAGCAGGGCGCCCAGGTTATCCCCCTCTTCGCCCAACATGTTCCGCAATTCCAGTGCTTCCAGATCCTTCAGCACGACAGCATACTGCTGCTCCAGTTCGGCTGCCACAGCCTCATCTTCCTTGGCAAAATCAGCCAACACCTCCAGGTCGTCCAATCCCTGCTGCAGAGCATCATAGGCCGTCCCCCAATAACGCACTCCCGAACTCGCCTTCAAATAGGCCTCGGCCTCTTTGGGGTTATCCCAAAAATCCGGCCGTTGGGAAAAGACCGTTCTTTCTTCCAATTCTGATCGCTTGCCAGCGATGTCAAAGACACCTCCCCAGCGTATCCAGACGCTGATGCAAATCTTTCATCTGCTCAATCGTAATCATCTTTCTTTCGTTTTGTTGTTTTTCCAATACTGTCGCACCTGTTCCCAGGTGTATCCTTTTTGCTGGGCATACGCCAACAGCCTCAAAAAAATCGTTTCATCATCCACGGCCTTTCGCTGCAAAGCCTGCACCTTGGCCGCAAAAACCGCCTCCATCTTACGGTCCGCCTCCCTGCGGTCCACCTCCGACCATGCCTGACGGACTACCTCCTCGGAGACTCCTTTTTGACGAAGGGCATAGGCAATCTTCCGCTCTCCCCACCCCGACAACCGGGACTTGTCCCGGGAAAAAGCCACGGCGTAACGCAGATCATCCTGGTACTTTTCCCGCTGCAACTGTTCCATCACCCAAGCAATCCCGCTTTCTTCCAGTTGCATCTTCCGGAGTTTCTCCACCAGGTCTCCCGAAGCATACTCGCGGCGTGCACACAAGGCCATCATTTTGCCCAGGGCTTGTCGTAACTCCTCTTCCTGTTGATTCATACCTGCTCTGCGCCGTTAAAACTCATAGCCAAAACTAAAATAAGCCCCCAACTGATCGGTCATATCGGACCAGTGCACATCCAACGAGACAGGACCGATGGACAGGTTATAGGCATATTTCAATCCCACACCCCAATGTCCACGTTCCATCAGGAACTCGTTCAACTGGGGTGCATCCTGCATATAATTCACAATAGCGGACAGGTAATGTTTGGAGCCCAAACGTTGTCGGGCCTCCACCCGGGCAACGGCCAGCACATTCTCCACGCCCTCTGCGTTGGTCAGTCCGATAAACGGCAGCTGATGCTCGACATACCTTCCCGGAAGGGATCCGCCGATCATGTTCATGTGGGATACCGGAACGTGTGATCCAAACAGGACACGTCCGCTGATGGACGGAATGACCGAGAAACGGCTCGTCGGTGAGAAGGTGGTCCGCCAATTCAAGGCCAGGGCCATAAAATCCTCAAACCCTTGCTGCTTTCCCCAGAACACATAGTCCGCCGAGGCAACAAACAGAGTCCCCTGGGTAGGGAAATACCCCAAATTCTCAGTATTCAGAGAAGCGAACAGATAAGCTCCCAGGTAATCCCCATAAGGTGAATCCTGGTACACCATTTCAGGATTGATGGTCAGCAAACGGCCGAACAGGAAATTGTCATACCGAAGCCCCCCTTCCAGTTCGATGTTCTTGAAGTGGGCATCTGAGAAATAGAGTTTTGCGGTCTGGTTGAAATACAAGACATTGGCCTGCACATTCCCCATATCGAACATGTTCATATCGACTTTCTTGAAACGGTAGGAGGCATTCAGTTGGGCAAACTTTCTGGGCACGAACATCAGCGTCAGTTCTCCCCAGGGATTGTAACTCAACTCTCCAGTAAGATCTGCCTTGAACCCGCGCAGACGATGGGCATTCCAGCCCAGGTTCAGCAGAAGGGCCGCCGTTTCTTCCGAGTCGAACCGGAATCCCAGGCCGAAGCGGTGAGGCTGGCTGGACTTGAAGTCAAAGGACAACTGATAGGGATCCTCTTCTCCGTGGAGTTCGTAGGTCACGCTGGAAAAACAGTCCGTACCGTAAAAAGCGGTAACCGCCTGATCGATATCCATTCCGGAAAGGCGGTTCTTCCTGATCAGACCGGCCTTTTTCATCAGCCACTCGGAGTCCATAGGATCCAAGCCTTTGAGTTCAATGGCAGCCAGATCCACAGTATCCTGATAAATATTGACCGCACGGCGGTGTGCAAGCGGAGCCTTGGTCTTGCCTTCAGCCCTCAACCGGTCCCTGAGAGCGAGCAAAGCCTGTTGGTTATCCAGGGCAATCCGATAACCCAGGTCAATGATCGAATCAATGCTCCGGTTATCAAAACTCATGGTCGAGTAATCATAGATGTCCGGATGCATGTATATATCACAACGTTTGATGTTCTCCTCCACCAGGTTGTTGGTCACCACACCCAGCAGCTGGTTAAAGATCTCCGGCAGGGAATGCAGTTCATCGGCCGTCTTCATCTTGCCGCCGACATCCACCCCGATCAGAATGTCCGCTCCCAACTGTTGGCAGACATCCACCGGGAAGTTGTTGCCCAGACCGCCGTCCACCAACACCTGATCACCCTCCCGGACCGGAGCAAAAACACCGGGGATGGCCATGCTTGCGCGGATGGCCTTCGGAACGACACCCTTCTTCATCACCACGGTCTTGCCGGTCACCAGATCAAAGGAAACACAGGCAAAAGGAATCGGAAGATCCCGCAGAAAGTCCACCGAATCCTGATAACCGACGCACAACGAGTTCAAGAGGTTGTACAGGTTCTGTCCGGAGATGAAACCCGACGGCAGGGAACTGATCAGATCAAAACGATTCTCTACACCGGAGGACTGAACCGGAGATCCGGCCGGAGGCACCACCTGGTCCTGATGAAAGTCCCCCTGGTCCATCAACAGGGTATCAATGGAACGGATCGCATTGAAAGGTATGGATACCTGGTATTGGGTAGAGTATTGTTTGTTCTTGAAAGAAAGGTCCTTGCGTTGCACCCGGTCACTCATGTAGTACGACCAGTCCATGCCACTGATCAGGGTATCCATTTCCGCAGAAGAATACCCCAAGGCATAGAGACCTCCGATGATGGACCCCATGCTGGTCCCCACCACCACATCCACCGGCATGCCGATTTCCTCCAGGTACTTCAACACACCGATGTGGGCGGCTCCCTTGGCCCCACCTCCGGAGAGGATCAGCCCCACCTTCGGCCGCCCGTTATCAGGCAGGGATTCCGCAGCATTTTCCTGGGCATGCACAAGTCCGGCTCCCGAAAGAAGATTCAGGAGCAGAACAGCCATCAGGCAAGAAACAATCCTCTTCGTGTTCATAGGCTATTCGTTTTTGGGTTGTTCTCCACGTGTCCGACCGGCCAGCATACCGCAGGCCGCCAGAATGTCTTCGCCCCGCGAGGCGCGCAGTGTGGTCACGATGCCACCTTCATTCAGGCGTTTCTGGAACCACAAAATCCGTTCCATCGGGGTCGGAGAAAGGTCACTGTCCGGAATCTTATGGAAACGGATCAGGTTGATCCGGCATTCCAATCCCCGAAGCATCCGCAACAAGGCATCGGCATGACGTTTGGTATCATTCACCCCATCGAACAGGATGTACTCAAAACTCACCCGGCGTTGTCCGGTAAAATCATATTGTCGGATCAGATCGACCACCTCCTGGATGGGAAAAGCCTTCTGAACCGGCATCAGCGCCCTACGCTCTTCATCAAAGGGATTGTGCAGACTGACCGCCAGATGGCATCGGGTCTCCTCCAGGTAACGTTTGAGTGCAGGCAGTACGCCGATGGTGGACAAGGTGATCCGTTTCGGACTCCATCCAAAGCCCCAATCTGCCGTCAGGACCTCAATCGTCCGCAAAACCTCCGGATAATTGTCCAACGGCTCTCCCATTCCCATAAAGACCGTATTGGTCAACCGGTCACTTTCTTCGACCCCCATGTACTGGGACAAGATCTCCGCAGCGGTCAGATGGCCATGAAAACCCTGCCGGCCGGTCATGCAGAAACGGCAGGACATCTTGCAGCCTTTCTGGGAAGAGACACACAACGTATAGCGGTCCTCATCCGGAATCATCACGGCCTCAACCCCTCCAAAGAGGTATTTCTTGGTGCCGTCCGTTGACTCCGTCACCAAGGACCAATCCGTTCTTCCCACTTCATAACCAGCCTCTTTCATACGCTCACGCGCAACCTTGGACAAGTTGGTCATCTGGGACAGGTCCGTCACTTTCTTCTTATACAACCAATCCGCCAGCTGCTTCCCCGTAAAGGCCGGCAAGCCGAACTCCCGGGCAACTTCCTGCAACTGCTGCAGATTTTTCCCAAGCAATGTTTTCTTCATACTGCAAAAGTAGGAAAAAGAACAGATATTTTTATCAAAATGTTCGTATCTTTGTAGCTGTGTGCCCAAAGTTGCACAAACAATAATAATCTACTAAAAATCAACATATTATGGCTAAAGAACAAATAGAAGTAAAAAACACAGCCGAAATCAGTCCTGAGAAACTGAAGGCTTTGCAGGCCACCATTGACAAGATTGAGAAGGATTTCGGAAAAGGGACCATTATGAAGATGGGAGATAAGCCGGAGTTGGAAGTGTCCACCATCGCTTCTGGCTCGATAGCATTGGACCACGCCCTGGGTATCGGCGGATATCCTCGTGGACGGGTCATTGAAATATACGGTCCCGAATCCAGCGGTAAGACCACATTGGCCATTCACGCCATTGCACAAGCACAGAAAAACGGTGGTATAGCAGCCATCATCGATGCGGAACACGCCTTTGACATCACCTATGCCAAGAAATTGGGCATCAATGTGGATACCTTGCTGATCTCCCAACCCGACAACGGGGAACAAGCACTGGAAGTGGCAGACAACCTGATCCGTAGCGGCGCCATCGACATCATCGTCATCGACTCTGTAGCAGCGCTGACCCCGAAAGCTGAAATCGAGGGAGAGATGGGTGATTCCAAGATGGGACTCCACGCCCGTCTGATGAGTCAGGCCCTCCGCAAACTGACGGCCAACATCAGCCGGACCAATACCTGCTGCATTTTCATCAACCAGTTGCGTGACAAGATCGGTGTGCTCTTCGGCAACCCGGAAACCACCACCGGGGGGAATGCCCTCAAATTCTACGCATCCGTACGGATCGACGTGCGTCGTGTAACCCAAATCAAAGACGGGGAAGAAGCCACCGGCAGCCGCACCCGCGTGAAGATTGTGAAGAACAAAATGGCGCCTCCTTTCCGCAAAGCCGAGTTCGACATCATCTTCGGCGAAGGCATCTCCCGCGTGGGCGAAATCCTGGATCTGGGAGTTGAGTTTGAAATCATCCGCAAGAGCGGTTCCTGGTTCAGTTACGGTGAAACCCGTATCGGCCAAGGACGTGAAGCCGTCAAACAAATCCTGATGGACAATCCCGAACTCTGCGAAGAGATCGAAGGCCGTATCCGTGAAATCCTGAAAGAAAACCGAGAATAACTCCATCAACCCGATCATTATGGAAACTGTACTCAGCGGCATCCGTTCTACCGGACATCTTCACCTCGGAAATTATTTCGGGGCACTCCGGAATTTCGTTGCCATCCAAGAACAATACAACTGCTATTTCTTCATTGCAGACCTGCACTCCCTGACCACCCATCCCCACCCGGAAGACTTCCATGCTTCGGTACGGACCATCCTGGCCGAATACCTGGCTGCCGGACTGGATCCCGACAAATCCGCCATCTTTGTACAAAGTGATGTACCGGAAATCAGCGAATTGTATGTCCTGCTGAACATGTTGGCCTACAAAGGCGAACTGGAACGGACCACCTCATTCAAGGACAAAGTCCGCCAGAATCCGGACAACGTCAATGCCGGTCTGCTGACCTACCCGGTACTGATGGCTTCCGATATCCTGATCCACCGGGCCAACTGGGTTCCGGTCGGAAAAGATCAGGAACAGCACCTGGAAATCGCACGCGTACTGGCACGCCGCTTCAACAACCTCTATAACACAGAAGTCTTCCCGGAACCCAAAGCCCTGGTCTTCGGCAAGAACCTGGTCAAAGTTCCCGGCCTGGACGGCAGTGGAAAAATGGGTAAGAGTGAAGGCAACGGCATCTATCTCTATGAAGATGACAAATCCATCACCAAAAAGGTCATGAAAGCCGTCACCGACTCCGGCCCGACAGCTCCCAACAGCGAAAAACCGGAAGTCATCCAGAACCTGTTTACCCTGCTCGGATTGGTTTCCGCACCGGATACCGTGCAGTATTTCGAAGAAAAATGGAACGATTGCAGCATCCGCTACGGAGACCTGAAAAAACAACTGGCAGCGGACATCTGCGAATGTGTGCGCCCGATCCGGGAACGCATTGACGCCATCTACCGCGATGACGCCTACCTGGAACGTGTTACCCGACAAGGATGCGAAAAAGCCCGTGAAAGTGCTGCCGCTACGTTGAAATTAGCCCGTAAAGCCGTAGGATTCTCCCGATGATCGACCGCAGCACCGTTGACCGAATACTGGACGCCGCCGCCATCGTTGATGTGATCGGCGGCTTCGTTTCCCTGAAACGCAGGGGAGCGAACTACATCGCGTGCTGCCCTTTCCATAACGAAAAAACCCCTTCTTTCTCCGTCTCTCCCAGCAAAGGCATTTTCAAATGTTTCGGCTGCGGGAAGGCCGGCAATGCCGTCACCTTCATCATGGAACACGAACACCTCAATTACACCGAGGCGCTCAAATTCCTGGGTCGCAAATACGGCATCGAGGTGCAGGACAAAGAGGAAACTGCGGAAGAAATCGCACAACGCCAACGCCACGAAAGTCTTTGGGCGGTGTCCGAATTTGCGGCCGGCTTCTTCAGCGAGACCCTGTTCAACGATCCGATGAGCCGCAGTGTCGGACTCTCCTACCTGCGGGACAACCGGGGATTCAGCGAAGAGACCATCCGAAAATTCGGTCTGGGATTTGCCCCGGGAGGTAACCGCCTGACCGAGAGAGCCACAAGCGCCGGCTACAAAGCAGAATACCTGCTGGCAGCTGGTCTGGCAGTTGAACGGGACAACCACAAATTGGCCGACCGTTTCTATGACCGGGTGATTTTTCCCATCTACTCGCTCAGCGGCCGCATCATCGCCTTTGGAGGACGCACCTTGCGTACGGACAAAAGTATTGCCAAGTACGTCAATTCTCCAGAAACGGAAATCTACAGCAAGAGCAATTCGCTCTACGGCCTTTTTCAGGCAAAGTCAGCCATCAGCCGGAAAGAAAAATGCTACCTGGTCGAAGGCTATACGGACGTCATCTCCTTCCACCAGGCCGGTATTGAAAACGTGGTAGCCTCTTCCGGTACCTCCCTGACTACCGGACAGATCCGCCTGATCAAGCGTTTCACCAACAAGGTCACGGTCCTCTACGACGGTGATGCAGCCGGCATCAAGGCCTCGATCCGGGGGATCGATATGCTCCTAGAAGAAGGCATGGAAGTGAAAGTCGTCCTGTTTCCGGATGGTGATGATCCGGATTCATTTGCCCGCAAGCACACCTCCGATGAAATTGATGCTTTCGTCCAGAACCACGAACAGGATTTCATCTCCTTCAAATACGATCTGCTCTCGGACGAAATGGCCAGAGACCCGATGCGCCGGGCAGAGTTCATCCACGAGATCATCCGCACCATCTCCCTGATTCCTGACCAGATTGCCCGCACGGTGTACGCCGAAGAATGCGCCCTGCGTCTGGGCATGAAGCAGGAGCTGCTCAACGACGGCATCAACAAAGCCCGCAAACGCTACATCGAATCCGGGCTCTACCAGCAA
Source organism: uncultured Rikenellaceae bacterium (assembly GCA_937906485.1). Classification (GTDB taxonomy): domain Bacteria; phylum Bacteroidota; class Bacteroidia; order Bacteroidales; family UBA932; genus JAGCJX01. The sequence continues at coordinate 3,068 of CALCYB010000184.1, read as the reverse complement.
CGGCAGCAGCAATCACAACCGTCTGCACAATGGCCGTCACAACAGTCCTACCAACAGCCGTCCCAACCGCTTTCACAAGAGTCCTTTCATCAACCGCTCCCTGATCCTTCTCCCAAAAACCGGCCGGACCGTTACCAGACCACGCCCATCATGGAACCGATTGAGAAGGAAATCCTCTACTACCTGGTCCGTTTCGGCGAGAACATCCTGCACTTTGATGAGGCCCAACAATACAACGCCGAACAGCCCGTTCAAGAAATTTCGGTAGCCGAATACATCGCAGCAGAACTTAACAACGACAGCCTGGAGCTGACAACCCCTCTTTATAAGAAGGTGTATGACCTGTATTACCGTCTCCGAGAAGAAGGGCGCTCCGCCTCCGGGGATACGAGTGCGGATCAAAGCCGTCTGCAGCATCGGCTCATCAACTGGGACGACCCGCAAATCACCGAACTCGTCACCCAACTCATCATTCAGGAACACACCATCACCATCAAAGAGTACCTCAAGGCCCTCATTCCTGAAGAGAACGTACTGGGTGCCGTGGTACCGAAGGTCATCCTTATCTTCAAGTCCAAATTTTTGGATTATACCTACCAGGCCGTCAAAGACCAACTGGCACAGGCCCAGGCCGCCGGAGACGAATCCCAGATCAAGGACCTGCTCAACAACATCCGTATCCTGATGCAGATGCGGAAACAGTTCTCCAATGAGTTAAAACGACTCTAATGTAGAATTTTTACTAACTTTGCCTGTTCAAACAATAGTTACAAACTGATTTATTATGAAAGATTACAAACGTTATCTCATTACCTCCGCACTCCCCTATGCAAACGGAGCAGTCCATATCGGCCACCTGGCCGGTGTATACGTACCCGCAGACATCTATGTACGTTATTTGCGAATGTGCGGCAAAGATGTAATCTTCATCGGCGGATCGGACGAACATGGCGTTCCGATTACCATCAAAGCCAAACAACTGGGTTGTTCTCCGCAAGACGTGGTGGACAAATACCACAACCTGATCAAAGATTCCTTCCAGGAATTCGGCATATCCTTTGACGTCTATTCCCGGACTTCCTCCAAGACCCATTACCGCATCGCTTCAGAATTTTTCCGCAAGCTCTACGATGAAGGCAAATTTATTGAGAAAGAATCCGAGCAATACTACGACGAAGCCTCCGGACAATTCCTGGCCGACCGCTACATCGTCGGCACCTGCCCCAAATGCGGAGCAGAAGGCGCATACGGTGACCAATGCGAAAAATGCGGCAGCACACTCAGCCCCGAAGAATTGATCAACCCCCATTCGGCCATCAGCGGCAGCACTCCGGTCAAACGCAAGACCAAACACTGGTACCTGCCGCTGGACCAATACGAACCCTGGCTCAAAGAATGGATTCTGGAAGGGCACAAAGAATGGAAAGTCAATGTGTACGGCCAATGCAAATCCTGGATTGACGGTGGTCTTCAGCCCCGTGCTGTGAGCCGCGACCTGGATTGGGGTGTACCCGTTCCCGTAGAAGGAGCCGAAGGCAAAGTACTCTACGTTTGGTTTGATGCCCCGATCGGTTACATTTCCAACACCGTAGAACTGCTGCCTGACACCTGGGAACAGTGGTGGAAAGATGAAGACACCAAAATGGTCCACTTCATCGGAAAAGACAACATCGTCTTCCACTGCATCGTATTCCCGTCCATGCTGAAAGCCCACGGTGGATACATCCTGCCCGAAAATGTCCCGGCCAACGAATTCCTCAACCTGGAAGGAGACAAGATCTCCACCTCCCGCAACTGGGCCATCTGGCTGCACGAATACCTGCGAGAATTCCCCGACCAACAGGACGTTCTCCGCTACGCACTCTGTGCCAATGCACCGGAGACCAAAGACAATGACTTCACCTGGAAAGACTTCCAGGCCCGCAACAACTCCGAGCTGGTGGCCATCTTCGGCAACTTCGTCAATCGTGCTGTCGTTCTGACCCACAAATACTTCAACGGCATTGTCCCCGAAGACCTCAAACCGGAACCCATTGATGCAGAAACCCTGGCCGCCATTCCGGCCCTCAAGGAAGCCATTGCCGACAACCTGGAACACTACAAATTCCGCGAAGCCCTGCGCTCGGCCATGAACCTGGCCCGCCTGGGCAACAAATACCTGACCGACACCGAACCTTGGAAAGTCGCCAAAACGGACATGGATCGTGTTGCCTCGATCTTGAAAGTTTCCCTGCGCATCTGTGCCGACCTGGCCGTTGCCTTTGCACCGTTCCTTCCCTTCTCCGCAGAAAAACTCCGCCGCATCCTGAACCTCTCCAGCGAAGCCCTTCCCTGGAGCGCCTTCTGCGACGAAAATCTGCTGCCCAGCGGACACCAATTGAATCCTGCGGAACTGCTCTTTGCCAAAATCGAAGACAGCGTCATCGACGGCCAGATTGCAAAACTCGAGGCCATCCGTCAAGCCAATGCAGCCAAACAGGCCCAAGAACATCAGGAACCCGAAGAAGCCAAAAAACGCGTGGCTCCTCAAAAAGAGACCTGCACCTTCGACGACTTCATGAAAATGGATATCCGGACAGCCACCGTTTTGGAAGCGGAGCGCGTACCCAAAACCGACAAACTGCTCAAACTGACCATCGACACCGGCATCGATACCCGCACCATTGTATCCGGTATCGCCGAATACTACACTCCGGAAGAAATGGTCGGCAAGCAAATCTGCATCCTTGCCAACCTGGCACCCCGTAAAATCAAAGGCATCGAATCACAAGGCATGATCCTGATGGCCAAAGAAGAAGACGGGAAGATGCGCATCGTATCGCCGGAAGAAAGACTCGAAAACGGAGCCCAAGTCGGCTGATTCCCAAAGAGATCAGTCCTATAAATCAAAGAGACAGAACCACTGCAGGTCTGTCTCTTTATCTTTTTCTGTCTCTTTATCTTTTTAAGTGCGTCTCTATTTTAGTGTGTCTCTATCGCTTTGCTGCACCACCCTATCAGGAATGCGAATTGATGAGTCGGAGTTCCTCTTCCGAATAGAGCCACCCTTCAAAAACCGTCTCAATAGA
>CALCYB010000183.1 GCA_937906485.1 uncultured Rikenellaceae bacterium | reverse complement strand
GCGACTCTGTGGTCAGGTTCTTCAGTCCGGGGAGGTTGGCTTTAGCTTCCTCCTCCGTCTCGCCGTACCACTTGGCCCGGTATTCCCAGTCCGCCATGATGCCAGCGTTGACCTCCTGAAGGTCCAGAGCCTTGTCCTGCCGGATGGCGTGTTCCGGACGGAGGCCCGGACGGAGTCTGGTGTCGGGCAACGGATGTTCTTGAAGTCTTTGAACTGGATACAAAGGGAGTCTCGGAAGGCATTGAGTTTTCCGGAATTTTCGGAAAAGACGCCTCTATCTGGTATCCCTGCCAGGGCTATAAAATAACCACCGACCGCCCGGACAAGCTTGGACTCATAATGAATTATGGTTGGGCCGGCTACTATTGGAGCGCCACGGAGAACCACTACTGGAGTCACTCCCTCGGCAAGAGCCACGCCTTGTACCTGGTCTGGGGGCACGGTGATAACGTTACCGTGTCGGTGAATAATACCTCAGTAAAGGCAGACGCCAATGCTGTACGATGCGTAAGAGAGTCTGAATAAAGCAAGCCGGACCCGAAAAGAACCCGAACATAAAAAAAGAACCAGAACATAAATCCTGGTTCTTTTTTTTTCATTTTGTCGGGATGAGGTGACTCGAACACCCGACCCCTACGTCCCTAACGTAGTGCGCTAGCCAACTGCGCCACATCCCGAATCGGACCGCAAAGGTAAGTATTTTTTCTCAACCTCCAAATATTTTTAACGAACTTGTGCAATATTTAGAGTTCCCAAGCCAATGCGGAGGCCCCCAAGATCGCAGCATCGGAGTCTTTCAATTGCGAATACTCCAGACGGATCTTGTTTTTCCAAATGTTCAACAGGTTGTCGTTCATGTGACGGGCAATCGGTTCTTCAATGTATTTGCGCGCTTTGGTCAGACCGCCAAAGAGCACAATGGCTTCCGGTGCACTGAATGCCACAAAATCAGCCAAAGATTGGCCCAGAATCTTTCCGGTATATTCAAAGATATCCAAGGCCAGCTGATCTCCTTTTTCGGCAGCTTCAAAAATATCTTTGGATGAAATGGTATCCGGATCCAACTCCCGCAGCAATGAAGGTGTAGTCTGGTTGGCAAGGAATTCACGGGCTGTACGGGCAACCCCAATGGCTGAGGTATAGGTTTCCAGGCAGCCTGCGCGTCCGCAGTTGCAAGGACGTCCGCCACGGACAGCGACGGTATGTCCCAATTCTCCGGCAAAACCGTCGTGTCCGTACAGTACTTGACCGTTGATGATGATACCGCTGCCCACACCGGTTCCCAAGGTAATCATGATGAAGTTCTTCATCCCACGAGCCACCCCGTAGGTCATTTCACCGACAGCAGCAGCATTCGCGTCGTTGGTAACGGCCACAGGAACACCAATCCGGTCTGAGAGGAGTTTGCCCAGCTGGATAATCATCGGGTTGCCTTGGTCGTCATATCCCCATTTCAAGTTCGGGGCAAATTCAATGGAGCTCTTGTAATAATTGCCGTTCGGAGCTCCAACCCCGATGCCCCGGATCTTTTCTTTGCCTCCTGCCTGATGGATCAGCTCCTTCAGCGCCCGGGTCAGATCATCCAGAAAATCATCCAGACGGGTTTGTAAAGATGAAATCACACTTTGGCAAAGGATGTTGCCACGCGCATCCACAATGCCCAGTTTGGTGGATTGTCCACCGATATCAATTCCGACTACGTATTTGTCCATAACAATGATTCAATTAAAACTTGATGAGGAAAGATTATTCAACAGGAATGTCTTTGTTGACATTTTTGGAGCCTACCAGCGCATAGAACAACAGGAAAGCCAGTCCGGCAACGATGACCCAATAGCTGGAAATGTAAGAAGTTGCATCGGCAATTGCTCCCTGGATCAACGGCAGTACACCACCACCGCATACCATGACCATAAAGATACCGGAAGCGGCCGGAGTATATTTTCCAAGACCTTCAACTGCCAGGTTGAAGATACCACCCCACATAACAGATGTACACAGACCGCAGAGGATAAAGAACATCACGGTTGCCGGTACGCTGAACATCGCAAAGGAAAGATCCGATTGGAATACCGGCATCTTGACGGTTGCATCCAGAGGCATGAAGATACCCAGCAACACAAATACGATACCGAGTAGCGAAACGGTGGTCAACATCGCACGGCTGGAGACTTTCGCTCCAATCGCTGCGCCGATCAGACGGCCGACCATCATCAGGAACCAATAAGTGCCCACGATGGTACCTGCCATAGCGGCATCCATAGCCAGTTCATTGGTCATCAACAAGTTTCCTATATTCGGAATACCTACTTCCACACCTACATAGATGAAGATAGCCACGGTACCCAACACAAAGTGACGGAACGAGAAAGGACTATGGGTATCTTTTTGTTTGGCCACCACATTCTTTTCGATATGGGGTTCCGGAATACGCACGAAGAACAGCACGCAGAAGACCAGGGCAAAAATACCCATGGCAATCCACAAGGCCGGACGGGCGTCAGCCAACTGTGCGGTAGCAGCATTTCCCATCAGGGCACCGACAAAAATCGGAACGATGGTCGCACCGATGGAGTTCAGGGTTCCGCCCAACTGGATGAGCTGGTTACCCTTGTTTCCGCCGCCGGCCAAGGTGTTGAGCATCGGATTGACCACTGTGTTCAACATACACATGGACAGACCGGCAATGAAAGTGCCGAGCAGATAAACGGCAAAGGTCACGCCCACATTCTGGATGGCAGGGTTGTAGATATAACCGGACAAAGCACTGATACCGACTCCGACAAAACCGACCACACAAGCACTGAGTGCCGTAAATTTATAACCGCGTTTCTTCAGAATCAATCCGGCAGGGATACCGATTACGGCATACGCGATGAAATTCGCAAGGTTACCGAGCTGACTCATCAGGTTGCTGACTTCAAACTGATTTTTGACGATCACACCCATCGGGTTCTGCAGACCCGTTACAAAGGAGATCATAAAGAAAAGTGCAAACATCATCGCAATCGGAAGTGCTGCACTTTGTTTTTTGATAGTATTCATAGAATATCGATTAAATGGTTATTTGTTCCGGTAAATTTGAGCAAAGATAACCATTTCTTTTCAGAATCAATCGTAATGGAGTTCAAATTCGTCCACATACAGCAAACTTCCCTCTCCTCCCGTGAAATAATCCGCATACCGGCTAGCCACGGCTGAAATCACGATGTACTTGGGCTGACGGTCACTTCGGTACTCCAGGTTCAGTTCAAAACTGCGGTAGGCCCCTTGGGTGGATTCGCTGGAGATCAGCTGTCCGAGCGCAATGATGCCGGGATCGTCAAAATCCATCATCGGACCATCCACTGTATTGACGATGTAAGGCTGGTCCCAGTCGGCCAGCATCACATAGATCATGCATTCGTCCAGGCTGCCCTTCAAACTCGAAAGATCCCCGTCCGCTTTGTTCACTACTGCCGGCTCGTAGCAATAGTATCCCGTCATGCGGTCCGGACGCGAGGTAAACTCCCGGCCCATAGCTACTTCTCCCCCACTGAATCCAATGGTCCGCAGGTATTCTCCGGTAAAGAGATTGCCTCCGATAAAAATTCCCAGCACGGAAGTGGATTCCATCCGGACAGCCTGTTTCCCCTCTCCACTCACCGCAAGGAATTCTGATTCCGGTCGGGTCGGACTCTTGCCGATGATGGAGGTTCCGGTATTGCCGGAATCCCACCAGAAATCCGCATCATCCGCACTCAAATTGGGATACCAGATACCATTGGATTTCACCCAATGATCGAAAGTCAGGTTGGGCACTTGCAATGCTGCTTCTGTCTGAAAAGTACCTTCTTCAGAAACCTGGCTGTCCACTCGCACCCGGAAAGCGTACTGGGTCTGTGGAGTGAGGCCGGTTACAGTGGACTGGTACTGTCCTTGCTCATACACGGTCTCGGCAGCCGTCATCCATTGCGAGGCATCCGCAGCACGGTATTCAAAAGCAAAACCTGCCATCTCTTCCATCCGGGCAGAAAGAACAGCACGGCGGGCATACACCTTCGGCGTACCCAATTCCACCACCAAGGCATCAGCAGCCTGCTGCTGCACGGTAACGGTCCAGTACAAGGTTTCTTCCGGTGTTTCCACTGTAAAGGTCACCGGTGTGGTAAAATCCTGCACCTGATAAGGATCCGGACTGACTACCGATCCTTCGGGGCCCAATTTGGCTTCCAGAACGCGGATGGCCGTCAAGGGCTGTTCTGCAGGAACCTTGACCAAAATCTGGCCTTGCTGCCGGTCGATGTGGGCAGTCCCCAGCTGGTTCTCCACTTGGAAACGGCATTCCCATTGGAGCGTTGCCGAGAAATACCAGGTGTACTCCTGACCGGGATAGGTCTGCAAAATCCAGGTTTCTTCCCCTGTCAGATCCAGACTGGTGGAATCCCCGTAAATCAACGTGGCTCCTTCACTCAACTGGCAGGAAAGGACTTCCACCCGACTCAGGTCCACAGAGTCATTCAAGGTCAGGCTGACCGTATGGTTGTTGTGGTCAATCACCGCATCACCGGTCTGGCCGGCCACCTGAATGTCCAGGATATCTCCCAATTGATAAGGATAAGGAATGTCGTTGCGGATACAACCTTGCGAGAGGGCAATCAGGGAGCAGACACAGGCTCCGTATGCCAACACTTTGTTTATGATTCGTCTCATCATGTTCGGAATTAGGAATTAAAGAGGAAGGTAGGCGGAAATACCGATGTGAACAGACAACAGGTCAACTTTAAAATCAGCCGATATCTTCCGGTAGTTGCCCTCATATACTTGATTGGTAACCTGATCAACAGATTTGTAATCCACGCCGAAAATACCGATGGAAGCCTCGACCGCAATCGAATTGGTCACAAAGAAACAGATGCCCGGCACCACCTGCAGCCCGGCTTCAAAAATATCCTGGTAAGTCCCTTCCAGGGTCTGACCCGTTCCGGAGGTGACTTTTCCTTGTCCACCTCCCACCAACAATTGGATTTCACTGAAGAGGCCAAAACGGAGGTTGTTTCCGATAGGTAGGTAATTGCGGAAGGTTGCCGCTCCATAATAAGTATGCTGGATCAGGTGATAATCCGAAAGGTTCATCTCCAAGGCATCGCCCAGCACAATATCCGCAGCATCCAGCCCCACTTGAGTGCGTTTGTAGGCAAACCGCAGACCGGCAGCCAGGTTATCCTTGAAAAAATAGGCCACATGGGGACTGACATTAAGACGGTATCCTTCGCCCCGCAACTGTTCCATCACCAGAAAACGGTAGTCGGTAAAATCATGTTGCTGGTAGGCGACCGTCCCCCCCAGAAGCAGGGTGTTTTTCGGAACAAACACCTGCTGGGTTTCCAAATCGGCACCTCGATCAATCGGCTGAGCCTTCAGTGTATTGACCAACAAGGTGACCAGGACCAGAGCAAAGAATAAAATAGGTTTCTGCTTCATCTCTTGATATGGGTTTGTTTTTGTAATTCCCCACAAAAATATCTAATTTTGCCGGATTACATAGCGGTATCATTTCAAAAAAATATGGCAGATTATACAAAAGACTCCTTCAAGACCCTCAAGTGGAATGTACACATCCGTCAACGTCCCGGGATGTACATCGGCAATACCGGTGACGGTTCGGCTCCGGATTCCGGCATCTATGTCCTGCTGAAAGAAGTCGTGGACAACTCGGTGGACGAATTCGCCAACGGGACTGGAAAACTGATTGACATCCAATTAAATGAACGGGAGATCACGGTACGGGACTATGGTCGTGGGATTCCGCTGGAAGTTGTGGTGGAAGCTGCCAACACCATGAATACCGGGGGAAAATTTGATCCGGACGAGGATGAGGTCCGCGCCTTCAAGAAGAGTGTCGGCCTGAACGGTGTCGGGCTCAAAGCAGTCAACGCCACCTCCTCCGATTTCTACATCCAGTCGTTCCGCGACGGTCAGACCCATTGGGCCCGTTTCTCAAAAGGCGAGCTCATTGAGGATGCCTACGAGATGAGTTCCGAAAAGAACGGTACCCTGGTCCGCTGGACCGCAGACGAGGAGATTTTCCCGGAGTACCACTACAACCAGGATTTCATTGATGAGATGATGCGGAATTACTCGTACCTGAATACGGGATTGACCCTCCGTTTCAACGGACGTGAGTTCAAATCCAAGAACGGTCTGCTGGACCTGATTCAGGACAGTATGGACTCCGAACCGCATTACGACCCCATCCACCTGCTGGGCGAGGATATCGAGATCGTTCTCACCCACGGATCCGGCACAGGCGAAAACATCGCCTCCTTTGTCAATGGCCAGAACACCCGGGACGGCGGTACTCACCTGGCTGCCTTCAAGGAGGCCGTCACCAAAACCCTGAAAGAATTTTTCAAGAAAGACTACGATCCGGCAGACATCCGCCAATCCCTGGTCGGTGCCATCAGCATCCGCATCGATGCTCCCATCTTCACCAACCAGACCAAGACCAAGCTCGGATCGACCGCCATACGGGAAAAAGGCCCGACCATCCGCAGTTTCATCGGAGATTTCCTCAAGGAACAATTGGATGACTTCCTGTACAAGCACCTTTCGGTAGCCGACCTGATCCAGAAAAAGATCCAGGAATCCGAAAAAGAGCGCAAAGCCATCTCCAACCTGCAGAAGGTCACCCGCGAGAAAGTCAAAAAGGCCAGTCTGCACAACCGCAAGCTGCGCGACTGCCGCATCCACTTTACCGACAAACACGCGGAAGCCATCAACTCCACCCTTTTCATCACCGAAGGGGACTCGGCCAGCGGATCCATCACCAAAAGCCGCAACCCCAACACCCAAGCGGTGTTCAGCCTACGGGGCAAGACCCTCAACTGCTACCAGAAGAGCAACCGGGAGATCTATGCCAACGAAGAGCTGCTGCTGCTCAAATCCGCCCTGAACATTGATGAAGACCTGGAAAACCTGCGTTACGGCAAGGTCGTCATCGCCACCGATGCCGATGTGGACGGTATGCACATCCGGCTGCTGGTGCTGACCTTCTTCCTCAAATTCTACCCGGAACTGATCCGCCGTAACCACGTCTACATCCTGCAGACTCCGTTGTTCCGCGTCCGCAACAACAAGGAGACCCTGTACTGCTATACCGAAGAAGAAAAAGAAAAAGCCATCAGCAAACTGGGCGGAAAACCGGAGATTACCCGATTCAAAGGGTTGGGTGAGATCTCTCCCGATGAATTCCGGCACTTTATTGGAGACAAGATGAGATTGGACAAGGTACACTTGAGCCAGGAAGACTCCATCCCTGAGTTGCTGGAATTCTACATGGGCAAGAATACCATGGACCGCCAGACCTTCATCCGGGAGAACCTGCGTTCCGAAGCGATTGAAGGAAACGCCTAAAAACACAAGACAATGAGCTGTAAAACAAAAATTTGTGGAGGATTGCTCCGCATGATGGGCTGGACCATCACCGAACATAAAGTACCCGATCATCCCTGCATCTTCCTGGGTGCCCCTCATACGACCATTTGGGACTTCGTTGTCTCCTACCTGTTCTATGCAGCCCTGGGTGGAAAAGCCTACTGCATGGTCAAAAGCACCTTCTTCTTTCCTCCTTTAGGATGGATTCTACGAAAGATGGGCGCTATTCCCGTTACCCAGAACAACCGCGCGGTATTTGTCCGCCAGATCATCAAGGCGTTCCAGGACAACCCCAAACTCCAGCTGGCCATCGCCCCTGAAGGTACAAGAGCCCGCGTGGACAACTGGAAAACCGGCTTCCACCTCATCGCCAAGACCGTCCATGTCCCCGTCTACCTGGCCTACTTTGACTGGGGCACCAAATCTGTGGGCATCGGCCCGGAACTGGTACTGACCGAGGATGCAAAAGCAGACCTCAAACGTGCACGGCAATGGTACAAGGACAAAGGGGTGGTCGGCAAATACCCGGAAAAATTCAGCACCGGCAAGGATCTGGAATAACCTGATTCTCAACAGAGTAACTTGACTCTCACTGGAATTACTTTACTCATCATACACATACAAAAACATGAAGACAATACCTCAACGACTGGAAAGCCTGCGTGTGCTATTGGATCATGCAACGAAAAAATTCTGGCAGAACAAAGCCTTCTTCAACGTAGGAGGTGACGGTTATACCTACCAGGAATTGGGAGAACGAGTGGTGGAAACCGCAAAAATGCTGGCCTCCTACGGACTCCAACCGGGTGACCGTATCGGTCTGGTCGGCCAGAACTCCCCGAACTGGGTCGTTGCATATTTTGCTTGCGTAGGGTACGGTTTTATCGTGGTTCCGATGTTACCTGACTTCTCGGAAAGCGAACTGAAACACATATTGAAACACTCTGAAGCCAAAGCACTTTTTGTCTCCGACCGCCTTTATCCGCGGATCAAGGAAAAAGCCCGTGACCGCCTCAGCCTCATTGTTTCACTGGATGAACTGCAGATCATCAAGAAACCGGAACCGGTCCAACAACCGGCTCCTCTGCTGGAGGCCAAAGACATCCATGCAGAAGACTTGGCCTCAATCATCTACACCTCCGGCACAACGGGCAGCTCCAAAGGAGTCATGCTCAGCCACAAGAACCTCTGCACTACCCTTCGCGCAGCAGTCATCCTGCGCCCGGGTTATGAATGGGACGTATGGTTATCCATCCTTCCCCTCTCACACACCTTGGAATGCAGTTTGAGTATGCTGTTGCCCATGATATCGGGAAGCTGCGTTTACTTCTTGGAGAAAGCCCCTACCCCGACCATCCTGATGAAAGCCCTACAGACGGTTCGTCCGACCACCATGCTTTCTGTCCCGCTGGTCATCGAAAAAGTCTACCGCTCCGCTGTCCTGCCGACCTTCCAGAAAAACAGCACGATGCGTTTTCTCTACGGAATATCGCCTTTCAGAAAACTGCTCAACCGGATAGCCGGAAAAAAACTCATGAAGAAGTTCGGAGGACGCATCCGCTTCTTCGGCATCGGAGGGGCAAAACTGGACAGCGAAGTAGAAAAATTCCTGGGTGAAGCCAAATTCCCCTATGCCATCGGCTATGGACTGACCGAAACCTCGCCCTTGGTGGCCGGAGCTGCACCTGAACACGTACGCTGGAAATCCACCGGTCCTGCCGTCTATGGTACAGAAATCAAACTCATCAACCAGTCTTCCAAGGGTGAAGGAGAAATCGTCTGCCGCGGAGACAACGTCATGATGGGCTACTACAAGAATCCGGAAGCCACGGCAGAAGCCTTTACACCTGACGGATGGTTCCGCACAAAAGACCTGGGAGCCTTGGACAAAGACGGCTACCTCTACATCAAAGGACGTGTCGGCAACATGATTCTCGGCCCGAGTGGAGAAAACATCTACCCGGAAGAAATCGAGTTTGTCATCAACAGTCACGAACTGGTGGAAGAATCCATTGTCAAGGAGAACAAAGGCCGTTTGGAAGCCCTGGTTCACTTCAACAAGGAAAAGCTCAATGCTTGGCTGAACGAGAAACAGGAATCCCTGGAAGCATCCGGCAAGGAAGCCAAAGAAAAACTGGAACAGCTCAAAGCGGAACTGCTCCAATACGTCAACGAGAAAGTGAGCAAATTCTCACGCATCAGTACCATCCATGAACAAGAAGATGAGTTTGAGAAAACTGCCACAAAAAAGATCAAGCGCTACCTGTACACGGGCAATGCGCCCAAGTCCGACAAGAAAACGGAAGATTCCTCACAACCTCGCAAGGAATAAATGAAAAAGGGAGGCTTCGAAAGCTTCCCTTTTTCTTTCAAATCAGTTGAACGTGATATCAAAACGACCGACCCATTCTCCTTGCGCACCATCCTGGACGATGACCACATCCCGACCATCCAGGTTCTGATAAACCCGTTCTGTCTTCAGAAAAGTGTGGGAATGTCCGCCGACAATCAAGTCAATCTCACGGCTGTTCTTGGCCAACTCAATGTCTGACATCTTACCGCTGTAACCCAAATGGGAAAGCGCAATGATCAGGTCACAGCCCATTTCGTTGCGCAGCATCAGCGCCAGGTCATTGGCCACCTGAATGGGATCCTGATAGACCAGGCCCTCCCGGCAATGAGCCGATACGACGCCATCCAGCCGGACCGTCAAACCAATGATGCCAATCCGACGACCTGCACGTTCCACAATGGTATAGGGCTGGATATAATCCTCCAGCGGGGTCCCCTTAAAATCATAATTGGCACAGACGGTCTCGTATTCCGCATTTTCCAGGCGACGGGCGAGTTCCTGCATCCCATTGTCAAATTCGTGGTTGCCCAAAGCGACGACATCGTAGCCCAAGGCATTCATCAGGTCCACCTCAACATCGCCTTTAAAAACGGTAAAATAGGGAGTTCCCTGGTTGTAGTCTCCTGCATCCAAGATCAGTACATCCGGTCCTTCTGCTCGGACCTGGTTAAAGTATTCCATGCGGCGGCTCACACCACCTTTGTCCTTGCCCTTGCCCACACCAATTACTTCCAACTGGCTGTGTGTATCGTTGGTATGCAGGATGATCAGATCTTGTGCGTCCAACACGGATGCGGTCAAAATACCGCATATCAATATGATGTATTTCTTCATGGCACTATGCATTATTTATGGACCACCACACGGCCGTCCTTCCGGTTACTCAATGTTCTACCTGCTTGGGTTTCCTTCTTCAAATAAGACACGACAGCGTCCCGCATCACAATTTTGGTTTCGATCAAACTGTTCGGAATGGCCTTGGAACCGATGAAGACCTTATCTCCACCACCCAGCAGGAAATCGATGGTCGCAAGCTTGTAGATCCGATCATCTTCCAGCGGAGCACCCCCCACATTACATTTGGTCATTTTTCCATCCCGTACTTCGATTTCCACCCCACCGAGCGCTTCAAAATTGTTGCGCGAAGCAAAACGTTGCAGTTGTTTACGGACATCCGCACCGGACACCTCCACCACAACGATGCTGTTTTCAAACGGGAAAATGGAATAGATATCATAGATGCGGACCGCACCTTTGGGCAACGAAGTCCGGATCCCTCCGAAGTTGGTCAGCGAAAACACCCGGTCATCGGGCTCGGTGTAGGGCAAAGCGGTTTCCAGAATAATGTCAGCAGCCAGGTTGCTCAAACTGCTTTCGGGTTTGCCTTTGTCCATTTCCAGATCGGAATAGGCAATGATTTCCATCAGCGGTTCGATACCGGGATGGTACTTCATCATGATGGAATCGGCCAGATTGGGCCGTGTAGATTCCCAGGTGGTGTCCATCGGGACCCGTTTCCAGGTATAGGAAAAGGACTGTCCCATCAGTTGAGACGAGAGCATGCCTCCCAACAGGACCACCAACACAACAGTCAACAGGTTTTGTTTCATATGCATGTGTTCATTATCAATATTTCAACCAAGTCCAAAGATCTTTGAATCCCACCTTCTTACCGTACATCAGAATACCGGTCCGGTAAATTTTCGCAGACACCCAGGTAATTGCCAGGAAAGTCACCAGCAACAATCCCAGAGAAAGAGCCAACTGGGCAAAAGGAACTCCTCCTTCGAAAGGGATACGGGCCATCATGACCATCGGAGAGGTAAAGGGGATGATGGATGCCCAAACGGATAAGGCACCGTCCGGATATTGGAAAGTCTGCAACATGATGAACAGTCCGATGATCAGGGGAGCCGTTATGGGCAACACCAGCATCTGGGTATCGGCTTCATTTTCCACCGCAGATCCGACTGCCGCAAACATCGCCGCATACAACAGGTAGCCCAGGATAAAATACAGGAAGAAACAAATCAGGATATAAGGGAAATTGATTTGCAGGATGGATTGAACGATACCGCCCAGTTCTGTTGATTGGAGAACTGCGGTCATTTCATTGCCACCGGCAGCTGTCAGCTGCGCCAATTGGGCAGGGTCCATATCCTCCATCAGCGACTGGCCGACCAGGAACTGTCCTCCCACCACCAGCAACAGCGTCAAGATGATCCAGATGGCGAACTGGGTAATGGCCACCGAAGCCACGCCGAGGATCTTGCCGATCATCAGATCAAAGGGTTTCACCGAAGAGACAATGACCTCCACAATACGGCTGGATTTTTCATCAATAACACTGCGCATAACCATGTTTCCGAACATGAAGACAAACATGTAGATCAACAGGCTGGCGATGTAGGAAATGGCCATGTTGATTTCCACGATGCTTTCTTTTTCTTCACCCGTTTCACTGAACAGATAGGCCTTCATGGAGATGTCGGGATCCAGGTCCTGCAAGACAGCTTCCAGGTTCTCAATATCATAAGACTTCATCCGATAGTCCCGCAAAGCCCTTTCTGCCGAACGGGTAATGCGTGAACGCACCTCCATGTTCAGGTCCTTATCCGACCAGGAGGTCACGGCAATCATCCGGTCAGCATCCAAGGCGGAGATACACACCAAAGCGTCAACCCCCATGGTCGCATACTGCGCCTTGAGCGAATCAACAGAACCGGTCACCGGGGTGAAACGCAACTCCTCGGAATCCTCCAGATAAGGCAGCACCAGACCGGATTCATCCAGCACAGCAATGACCTGTTTCTCTCCAGAGGTGCTCAACATCAGGACACTGGGCAGCACAACCAGCGCCGCCATCAGGATCGGACCGAAGATGGTGGTCAGCAGAAAGGATTTCTTCTTGACCCGGATGGAGAACTCACGTCCCATCACGATGCGTATTTTCTTCCAATTCATGGCTATTTTCCTCCTTCTTTAACTAATTTGATAAATATATCCTTCATACTCGGAATCATGTCGCGCACCTGCAACGGCTCGATCTCCCAACCGCCCAGCAGGGCTGAAATGGCATCCCGGGTAGAAAGTCCGTTGACCTGGAAGCAGGAGCGGCGGTTTTCCTTGAAGGCCTGGTCATCCAACAGGACAAGTCCGGAAACAGTCGGAGGGGTTACGGGCTGTTTGCCACGATAGATGATCTCGATCTGGTTTTCTCCGTGCATGTGGCGGATGTCGTCCACTTTACCCGTCACCACCAGGTTGGCCTTGTTGATCAAAGCGATCCTGTCACAAAGTTCTTCAACGGATTCCATGTTGTGGGTTGAAAGAATGATGGAAGTCCCTTCTTCTTTCATCTGCAGGATCTGCTGACGGATCAACTCGACATTGACCGGATCAAAACCGGAAAAAGGCTCATCCAGAATCAGCAGCTTGGGTCGGTGAAGAATGGTCGTGATGAATTGGACCTTTTGGGCCATCCCCTTGGACAGTTCTTCCACTTTCTTGTTCCACCAACCCTGGATTTGGAAATATTCAAACCACTTTTTCAATTCACGCGTGGCATCGGCAGAAGACATCCCTTTCAGACGTGCCAGGTACATGGCCTGCTCACCGACTTTCATTTTGCGGTACAGTCCCCGCTCTTCAGGCAAATAACCGATCTGGTAAACATCGTCAGGATGAACCGGCCGACCTGAAAAAAAGACCGAACCTGCGTCCGGTATGGTAATCTGGTTGATGATCCGGATCAGGGTCGTCTTCCCTGCCCCGTTCGGTCCCAACATACCAAAAATCTCCCCTTTAGGAATTTCAAGTGAGACATGGTTCAACGCTGTGTAGTTCCCAAAGCGTTTGACGATGTCCCTGCATTCGATTATATTCATGGTGTAAGGTATTACTGATAAAACCTCACAAAGATAGAAAGTTTTGGAAAACTATGGTATGCGAGTACAAGAAACTGAACAGACTGGCACAAAAAAAAGAGACACCCCTCTGCTACAACAGGCATCTCTTCTGCATACTAAAACCTAAACCTATATAATAGATGCAGGAAAGTGGCTTTTCGTTGCAAAAATTTAAAAAAAAAATTGATTTTTTTTCATGGCTGCCAATAGCCCTCAAGGATTCTTGCCGCCCTTAACGAAACAACACCCTGTTTTACAAGATCTTGCATAAATATTGGTCCCGGATGCAAGGTGCGCCACTCCACAATGGAAGAAGTCACATACGATCCCACATAAGGATGCCGTGCCAACGAATCTGCGGGGGTACATGACAAGGACAGGCGCTTGACCCGGGTCGTATCACACCACAGACGGGGCTTGATTTTCACAAAACGGGCCGAATCCAGTCCGACTTCCATCAACTGTTCCACCTCACGATATCCTCCCAGACGATCCCGATAAGAGAGGATCTTACGGGCATAATACGGCCCGATGCCGGGCAGCGCATCCAGTGCCACAGAGTCGGCCTTGTTCAAATCCAGTTTCT
>CALCYB010000182.1 GCA_937906485.1 uncultured Rikenellaceae bacterium | reverse complement strand
CCTTGTAAACGGACATCTTCTTCTGGGTGATCAGCAGCACAGCAAAGCCGATGGCCACGATGCTGCCGACTTTGTTCTGCATCAGGTATTCGCCATATTGCTGCAGTTCGGCATCGATGGTGGTGACCACATCTTTGCCGGCAATGGCCGCTTTGTCAAACTCCCCGCCCTGGTAGGCGTCCTGTATGCGGTTGTGTACGTTGCGCAGGTAGATATTGTATCCTTTTTCCCCTTTGAGTTGATCCTCGCAGACCAGTTCCAGACCGGTTTTCCCGGCATAGTCCCCGCTCTGGTACTGCGGATGTTTCTTAAGGTAGTCCGCATCCACTTCGGAAACATAACCGAGCAGGTTGCCACCGGCATCGTAGGGGTAACTGCGGATGGTGCGGGGTACTGCCGTGAAGCCCGGAAAATGGTGGCTCATTTCCAGAAAGTGACTGTATTGGTCCTGGGTAATCTGTTTCAGGAAGATCTTGCTTTGGAAACCGATCCGGGTGCGGTACTTGCGGTATTCGGCAAAGGTGGCGTGCACTTGTTCCGGATTCAGGTCAAAGATGCGGCACAGGGCCAGGGTATCGAAGGGCTTGACATCGTAGGGGGTGACGAGGATGTCGTAGGAATAGGCATTGTCGACCAGCACCAGTCCGTTGCGGTCCAGAATGCGCCCACGAACAGGGTATTTGGTGATGTAACGCAGGGCATTGTTGTCGGCATTGACCTTGTACTGCGAATCCAGGATCTGGATATTGAATAGACGGATCAGGATGATCAGGAAGAAGACGGCCATCCCGATGATCAGCAGCTGTTGTTTGTATTGGTTCTTTGCCATCTGTTGTCAATCCAGGTTGTTATTGTTCACGGATAATCAGCCAGAAGAAAAGGAATCCCAGCCCGGTGTTGATCAAGGTGCCGACCAGGATGCGTCCGATCATCCACGGTACGGGTACCATGCCGGCACTCTCCCAGAGAATGTACAGACTCATAAAGACCAGGTACAACAGCAGCAGGTAGATGGTGAAATAGCCTTTCCCCATACTTTGGATACAAGGGAACGGATATTTCTCCATGGCGTTTTCATGGGTAAAGCGTTGGATGAGCGGATACCGGATCAGCACCATGGCGGTCAGGGCCGATGCATTCAGCCCCAAGATGCCGTTGCCGAGCAGGTCGGTCACCAGACCCAGGAAGAAGGCGCTCAGCAGCATCGGGATACCCCGTAGATGGGTCGGCATCATGGCTACCACAATCGGCGTCAGCAGGATGTAGATGGAATGGTGAAAATCCAGGTAATTGTCCAACACGGATTGCAGCAGGACAATCAGCAGAGCAATCAGCGAGAAGTGACGGGCTTTGATCATAAGGCTTTGATTTCTTCTTCTTGGGTGTTGGAAACAATGTAAACGAACTGCAGTGACCGGAAATCTTCAAAAAGATTCAGGTGTAGCCGATGACTGACCCCATCCACCAGTTCATGGGAAGCGATGGTCCCGATAGGAATGTCTTTGGGGAACAGCAACGAATATCCGCTGGAGACAATCGTGTCGCCGACCGAGAAGCGGGTGTGGATCGGAATTTCATCCATGATGACTTGTCGGGCATCGAGTCCGTCCCAGCGGACCGGTCCAAAGGTTCCGGTGCGGGAAATGGTGCCGGTAATGCCCCGGTCTATGTCCAGCAGGGAGACCACTTGACAAAAGTGTTCGCTGACCCCATTGACAAAACCGATGATGCCCCGGGTGGTGATGACCCCCATGTCCGGTTTTATTCCGTCGGCACTCCCCCGGTTCAGGTACAGGACGTTGTGCTGCCGGTGGGTTTCGTTCCGGATGACCTGTGCGGGGATGTACTGGAATTGTTGCTGCCCGGGCAGGGTAAGCGAGCTGTCCATGTACCGTTGCTGGAGCAGGATTTCTCTCAATTGCTGATTTTCGGAAAGCAGCCGGTTGTTCTCCTGGCTCAACATGTGGTTGACATCCTCCAGCTGGCGGGCATAGCGTTGCTTTTCCACACGTTGCCATCCGATCTGTTGGAGGTTGCGAAGGGCCAGTACCAGTTGCGACCGCTGGAGAATGCTGTTGCGTGAAATCAATAAAACGCAAACACCCTCCAATACGAGGAAGGTGATTGCTATGGCCAACACGCGCAGAAAGGAGGCGTTTTTTCCCATCTTGACGGTTATCGCATCAGGAATGAATAGTGGGATGAACCTTTCAGTGCCTGACTGGTACCGCGGGCAACGGCTCGCAGGGGGTCGTCAGCCACATGGAAGGGAATGTTGATCTTTTCATACAGGCGCTTGTCCAGACCGCGCAATAGGGCACCGCCGCCGGTCAGGAAGATGCCTTTTTCCACGATGTCCTGGTAGAGTTCAGGAGGTGTCTGTTCCAGCACTTGCAGGATGGCGGTTTCAATCTTGGCCAGGGACTTGTCCAGGCAGTGGGCAACTTCCGGACTGGTCACGGCAATTTCCACCGGGTGGGCGGTCATCAGGTTCGGTCCGCGGACAATGAACGGTTCCGGCAGTTCATCCAGGTCCGGAATGGCGGCACCGATGCGGATCTTGATTTCTTCCGAGGTGAGTTCTCCGACCTTGATGTTGTGCTGTTGGCGCATGTATTGTTGGATTTCTGACGTGAAGACATCACCGGCCACACGGATACTTTGGCTGCACACGATGCCTCCCAGGGAGATGACGGCAATCTCGGTGGTACCTCCTCCGATATCCACCACCATGTTTCCGGACGGGGCTTCAACATCCAGACCAATACCCATAGCGGCAGCCATGGGTTCAAAAATCATATAGACATCACGGCCTCCGGCATGTTCGGATGAGTCGCGGATGGCCCGGATTTCCACTTCGGTACTTCCTGAAGGAACGCAGACCACCATCTTGATGCTGGGAGTAAACAAGGAGCGTTTCGGGTTGATCATTTTGACAAATCCCTTGATCATGTGTTCCGCCGCATGGAAGTCTGCAATCACACCATCGCGTAACGGGCGGACGGTCTTGATGTTGGGATGCGTCTTTTCGTGCATCAGACGTGCACGTTGACCGAAGGCAATGGGCTTGCCGGTATTCTGGTCAAAGGCGATGATGGAAGGTTCGTCCACGACGATCTTGTCATCCACCAGAATGACGGTATTGGCTGTGCCAAGGTCAATTGCCAATTCTTGGGTAAGGAATGAAAATGCCATTTAGAATAGGAATGTAATGGGTTCAGGTTGTAGTTTAGTGTTTGAAGTGGCGTTTTCCAGTGATGGCCATGGCCATTTGGTGGGCATCGCAATAGTCAATGCTTTCCTGGTCACGGATCGATCCTCCGGGATGCACCACGGCAGTGATGCCTGCCTTGTCAGCTATTTCCACACAGTCCGGGAAGGGGAAGAAAGCATCGGATGCCATCACGGCTCCTTGGAGGTCAAATCCGAAATGACGGGCTTTTTCAATGGCCTGTTGCAGGGAGTCCACCCGAGAGGTTTGCCCTACACCGCTGGCGAGCAAGGTACGGTCTTTGGCCAGTACGATGGCGTTGGACTTGGAATGTTTCACCAGGATGTTAGCAAAAATGAGGTCTTCAATTTGTTCGGCAGTGGGAGCAATGCGGGTGGCGGCTCTCAATTCTTCCGGGGTTTCCACATGGCTGTCGCGGTCCTGTACCAGGGCTCCGCCCAGGAGTGAGCGGAATTTGACTTGCGAGAGGGCCACGTTGTCGTTGACCAGAATAATGCGGTTTTTCTTGCTTTTGAGGATACGCAGGGCTTCTTCTTCGTAGGCAGGAGCAACAATCACTTCAAAGAAGATCTTGTCGATGTCTGCAGCCGTTTCGGCATCAATGGTGCGGTTGGCTACGATGATGCCGCCGAAAGCGGATACCGGGTCACCGGCCAGGGCTGCTTTCCAAGCTTCCAATACGGTCGGACGGACGGCACAGCCGCAGGCATTGTTGTGTTTGATGACGGCAACCGCGCAGTCGTTGAAATCGGCAATCAGTTCCATGGCTGCTTCCACGTCCAGCAGGTTGTTGTAGGAAAGTTCCTTGCCGTGCAGCTGACGGGGCAATACCGAAGCATCACCATAGAAGCGGGCCTGCTGGTGGGGATTTTCTCCGTAACGCAGGGGACGGCTCTCGCAGATGCTTTCACTGAAGGATTCCAGACCTTCTTCGCGGTTGAAGTAACGGTAGATCATGGTATCGTAGTGGGAACTGGTCTGGAAGGCATAAGCGGCAAACCATTTGCGGTCAG
The DNA here is from genome assembly GCA_937906485.1 of uncultured Rikenellaceae bacterium. Lineage (GTDB taxonomy): Bacteria > Bacteroidota > Bacteroidia > Bacteroidales > UBA932 > JAGCJX01. The sequence goes on along the minus strand of CALCYB010000182.1, from coordinate 1,101 downwards.
CCAGGGTGGTGCAGCCTTCTTGTTGGACCAGCAGGTCATATAACCGCGCATAACCGCCTTGGGCCGGTACGATGACCACGTCCTTGAAGTTCTTGGCCGCTGCACGGATCAAGGAGATGCCTCCGATGTCGATTTTCTCGATGATGTCGGCTTCGGATGCATTGGCTGCTACGTATTCTTCGAAAGGATAGAGGTCCACGATCACCAGATCGATGGGCGGAATTTCATAACTGGAGCTTTCAACTTGGTCACCTGCATCGTCGCGGCGGAAGAGGATTCCACCGAAAATTTTGGGATGCAGGGTCTTTACCCGTCCGCCGAAGATGGACGGATAGCCGGTGAGGCTTTCAACTGCGGTTACGGGATGTCCCAATGACTGGATGAAGTCATAGGTTCCGCCTGTTGAAATGATTTCAACACCAAGTTCAATGAGTTTGTTGACGATTTCTTCCAGGCCGTCCTTGTGGTATACGGAGATCAGGGCCCGGTTTATTTTTTTCATTTCGTTTGCCGATGACATAGGTTGTAATTTTAATCGCGTAAAATTAGCAAAAACAATTGAAAAAACTTTTGATAATCGATTATATTTGCAAGGCAACAGAAAAATTATGAAACGATACGCAATCATTACAGCTGGGGGGACCGGAACCCGGATGGGGGCAGACCGTCCCAAACAGCTGCTGGAGTTGGAAGGAAAACCGGTTTTGCGATGGACCATGGAACTGTTCCAGCGCCTGCCTGAACCGGTAGAGCTCATCGTGGTGATGAATGAAGGCATCCGGGAAGTGTGGAAAGACTCCTGCCGTCAGGCCCAGTTCCGGTTGCGCCACCGCCTGGTGACCGGTGGGATTACCCGTTTTCATTCGGTCCGCAACGGTCTGCGGCTGGTGGAGCCGGGAGCGCTGGTGGCGGTACACGATGCAGTAAGGCCTTTTGCTACCGGGCAGATGATTGAAGCTGCCTTTCGGATGGCTGCCAAAGAAGGCAGTGCCATTCCGTATGTGGATGTGGTGGATTCCTTGCGGAGCCGGAAGCCGGATTGTGAGGGACGCCTGCTGACCGAGCCGGTGGACCGTTCGTTGTTTATGGGAGTGCAGACAC
>CALCYB010000181.1 GCA_937906485.1 uncultured Rikenellaceae bacterium | reverse complement strand
TATTCTGTTATTTTCAGGAGGAATCCCAGATGCAGACCTATTTGAAGAACGGTTACATTGTAACCATGGGCGCTGACGAGACCGTCTATGACGGCGGTGGCGTTCTGGTAGAAGGCGACAAGATCGTTGCCGTTGGCAAGATCGACCCTAAGCTGGTGAAACCCGATGCAGAGGTCATTGACCTGCAGGGCAAGTATGTGCTGCCCGGCTTTGTCAACACCCATGTCCACACCTCTCAGCAGATCTCCCGCGGTGTTGGCGACGATGTGGACTTCATGACCTGGCTCCACAAGAGAATGTGGCCCTATGAGTCCAACATGACCGAAGAAGATTCTTATGTATCCACTCTGATGACCAGCCTGGAGCTGATCCGCTCCGGTGTTACCTCCTTTGCTGAGCCCGGCGGCCAGTTTGTTGCCGGTATGGCAAGAGCTACCGCTGAGTCCGGTCTGCGCGGCAAGCTGGCCAAGTCCGTTATGGACTGCGGCGAAGGTCTGCCCAAGATCTGGCAGAAGACCACCCAGCAGGAGCTGGATGAGCAGGTTGCTGACCTGGAACGCTTCCACAACACCTGCGACGGCCGTGTACAGGTCTGGTTTGGTCTGCGCACCATCTTCAACAACACTGACAACCTGATCGTTCGCACCAAGGAGCTGGCTGACAAGTACAATGTGGGTATCCACATGCATGTTGCTGAGGCCAAGAGCGAGCAGGAATTCACCTATGCCAAGTTCGGCGAAGGCACTGTCAAGCACCTGGAAAACCTGGGCGTACTGGACAAGAACCTGCTGGCCGTGCATACCGTCTGGCTCACCAATGAAGAGATCCAGATGTTCAAGGAACACGACGTCAAGGTTTCCCACAACCCCGCATCCGCAATGCGCGTTCTGGGCTTTGCCAAGATACCAGAGATGCTGGCAATGGGCATTAAGCCCTCCATCGGCACCGACGGTGCATCTTCTTCCAACCGCATGGATATGGTGGACGAAATGTGGCTGACTTCCCTCATCCACAAGGGCCGCATGCTGGACTCCACCGTGGTTCCTTCCCAGGATATTCTGCGCATGGCCACCAAGTGGGGCGCAAGAGCGCTGCTGGACGACCACCTGTACGGCTCTCTGGAAGCAGGCAAGAAGGCTGACCTGATCGTGATCGATCCCAAGGGTCCTTCCATGATGCCTGTCAACGACAAGATCGCATCTCTGGTCACCGCTATGCACTCCAACAACATCCAGTCCACCATGTGCGACGGCAAGTGGCTGATGCGTGACCGTGTCATTCTGACCCTGGACGAAGAGGCAATTCTGAAGGAAGCCTGCGCCCGCGGCGCCGCTATCTACGACCGTGCCGGCATCAAGCTCCCCGACCGTTTCCCCGTTGTGAAGGTATAAAATGACAAAACCCTGGCCCAAGGCCCTGTTTTTGGGTGTTTTATCTTCGGTCTTTTTCTCTGTGACCTATGTGGTCAACTCCGCTATGGCGCAATCCGGCGGTTATTGGATGTGGAGCGCCAGCCTTCGCTATCTGTTGCTTCTGCCTATGCTGCTGGTGTTGACCGTAAAGCAGGGTTGGAAGCCGGTATTTACGGAGCTTAAGCGCGCACCCTTCCAGTGGATCCTGTGGAGTACGGTAGGTTTTGGTCTCTTTTATGCCCCCATGGCATTTTCCGCAGCTTACGGTCCCAGTTGGATGGTGGCAGGTGTCTTCCAGTTTACCATGCTGGCTGGTGCGTTGGAAACACCCCTGTTCCGGAATCCCGACGGCAGCCGTCAAAAGATCCCCACAAAGCTATTCCCGGCTTTTGCCGTGATCATCGGAAAAGAAGTTTTCGGCGGTACCGGTATGAACATCTGGAACCCGGCCTTATTGGCACGTGCCTTCCTGTTCTTCTCCTATCCCAGCAAAATGTCCGGTGACTACGTATGGGTAGCCGGTCTGAGCGACGGTGGTGCCGTGAACGGTTTCTCTGGAGCGACTCCGATGGTACACGCTCAAGGTGGCCTTGAAAGCCTCCAACAAGCCGGCACATCCTTGTTCGACCTGATCATCGGTACGGTTCCCGGCGCAGTCGGTGAGACCTCTGTCATCGCCATCCTGATTGGCGCTGTCATCCTGATCTGGACCGGCGTTGCCAGCTGGAAGATCATGCTTTCATCCGTCATCGGTGCTTTGGCCATCGGTTTCCTGTGCAATGCACTGGCAACCGACGCTACGCCTTACCTCCAGCTTCCCGCATACTATCACCTGGTGTTGGGCGGTTTCGCATTCGGTACAGTATTCATGGCAACTGACCCGGTTACCTCTGCCCAAACTGAAACCGGCAAATGGATCTATGGTTTCCTGATCGGGGCCCTGACCGTGATTGTCCGTCTCTTCAACCCGGGTTACATGGAAGGTATGATGTTGGCCATCCTGCTGATGAACACCTTTGCACCGCTGATTGACCACTACGTTGTTTCAGCATCCCTGAAAAGACGTGCTAAAAAAGTTAAAATCGCTTAATTGTTAGAGTTATGAATACAAACAGCAATACTTATACCGTCATCTACTCAACCGTGCTGGTTGTGTTGGTTGCTGCGATTCTGGCTTTTACGGCTCTCGTCCTGAAGGACAAACAAGATGAAAACGTAAAAGTGGAAACCATCAGCAAAATCCTGACGGCTGCCGGCCTCTACAATGCAGAAGAAGCGGCAGCACAAGGCAATGCCTACGCCATCAAGACCTACGAAGAAAACATCATCGGCGCCATCATCATCAACCAAAAAGGTGAACAGATCGGCCAGATGAATACCCAAGGCAACAACATTGAATTCAAGGTCAACCTGGCGACCCAGGCCAACTTGATGAAACAAGGCCTGTTGCAAGAGGTCGAGTTGCCGGTCTACATCTTCAAATCCTCTGGCCGCATCCTGCACGTGGTTCCTTGCTACGGCGCCGGTCTGTGGGGCCCGATCTGGGGTTACATCGCATTGGAAGAAGACATGAACACCATTGCCGGTGCGATCTTTGACCACAAAGGGGAAACCCCCGGTCTGGGAGCAGAAATCGCATCTCCCAAATTCTATGGCCAGTTTGTCGGCAAGCAGATCTACGAAGGAAATGATATGGTATCCATCGCCATTATGAAGGGCGGTGCTCCGGAAGGCAACCTGCACGGAGTTGACGCCATCAGCGGCGGTACCATTACCTCCCAAGCTTTGGACAAGACCATCAAGACCTGGCTTGACTGCTACCAACCTTATTTTGAATCTGTAAAACAACAAGTGGAGGAGAAATAACATGAAAGGAGAAACTAACTACAAAGAACTTTTATTGAAACCCATCTTCAAAGGCAATCCGATTTCGGTATTGGTGTTGGGTATCTGCTCCGCTCTGGCCGTTACGGTTCAATTGAAGGGAGCTTGTGTTATGGCACTATCTGTAATTGCAGTAACCGGACTCTCCAGCTTTATTGTATCACTGATTCGTCATACAATTCCAAACCGTATCCGGATCATCGTACAATTGGTCGTAGTAGCCATGATGGTAATTCTGGTTGACCAGATTCTGAAAGCTTATGCCTACAGCATCAGCAAGACCCTTTCCGTGTACATCGGTCTGATCATCACCAACTGTATCGTGATGGGCCGTATCGAGGCCTTCGCTTTGGGCAACAAACCCCTGCCTTCACTGCTGGACGGCCTGGCCAACGGTGCCGGCTACGGTATGATTCTGATCATTGTTGCTTTCTTCCGTGAATTGCTCGGTTCCGGCACCCTGTTCGGACTGCGCATCATCCCGGAATCATTCTATGAATTGGGTTATGTAAACAACGGTCTGATGATCCTTCCCCCGATGGCGCTGATTCTGCTCGGCTGCATCATCTGGGTACAACGGAGCATCCAAAAAGACCTGCAAGAAAAAGAATAACAGTAAACTCGAATCGATATGGATTACATCAGCTTATTCGTCAAGTCAATTTTTGTTGACAACATGATATTCGCCTACTTCCTGGGGATGTGTTCCTACCTGGCGGTATCTAAAAATGTGAAAACAGCTACCGGTTTGGGTGTTGCTGTTATCTTTGTGCTGCTGGTTACCTTGCCGATCAACTACCTGTTGAACAAATTTGTGCTTCAACCGGGCGCATTGGCTTGGATCAACCCTGAGTTCGCAAGTGTGGACTTAAGTTTCTTGAGTTTCATCCTCTTCATTGCCGTAATTGCTGCGATTGTTCAGATTGTAGAAATGGTGGTTGAAAAATTTGCGCCGGCACTCTATTCCTCACTGGGTATCTTCCTGCCTTTGATTGCGGTGAACTGCGCCATCCTCGGAGGTTCCCTCTTTATGCAAGAACGTGGCTACGCCAACATCGGTGAAGCTACCGTCTTTGCACTCGGTTCAGGTATCGGCTGGTTCCTGGCGATTGTAGCCTTGGCTGCCATCCGTGAAAAAATGGCTTATTCCCATGTACCGAAAGCCCTCCGCGGCCTGGGTATCACCTTCATTACTGTAGGTCTTATGGGCATCGCTTTCATGACATTTATGGGTATTCAATTATAAGACAGGAGGAAAGAGATTATGACTATGATACCTACTATTGCTTCAGCAGTTATTGCTATTGTAATTTTGACTTTGCTCCTGGTAGCCCTGCTGCTTTTTGTCAAAACCAAACTCACCCCTTCTGGAAAAGTCAAGATTGACATCAACAACGGCTCCAAGGTCATTGAAGTGACACCGGGGAATCCCCTGCTGGGCACATTGGCCGAACAAAAGATTTTCCTGCCCTCCGCCTGCGGTGGTAAAGGTAGTTGCGGACAATGCAAATGCCGCGTATTGGAAGGTGGTGGCACCATCCTGCCGACCGAAGTCGGTTTCTTCACCCGCAAACAAATCCAGGACAACTGGCGCCTGGGTTGCCAAGTCAAAGTAAAAGAAGACTTGAAGATTCAGGTTCCGGAATCCGCTTTGAGCGTGAAGAAATGGGAATGCGAAGTGGTTTCCAACCACAACGTGGCTACCTTCATCAAAGAGTTTGTGGTAAAACTCCCCGAAGGAGAACACCTCAACTTCCGTTCCGGTGGCTATATCCAAGTCGATGTACCGGCCATGACCGTGGATTACCGCAACATCGATGTGGACGAACAATACCGCGAAGATTGGGAAAAGATGGGCGTCTTCGACTTGAAGATGGTCAACCCTACCCCGACCTTGCGTGCCTACAGTATGGCTTGCTACCCGGCAGAAGGTGACATCATCAAATTGAATGTCCGCATTGCCACACCTCCGATTGACCGTGAAACCCGCAAATTCCTGCCGGTCAACCCGGGTATTTGCTCGTCTTACATCTACTCACTCAAACCGGGTGACAAAGTGATGATTTCAGGTCCTTACGGTGAATTCTTCCTGCCCGACAACCTGCCCGCAGAACAAGAGCTCATCTTCATCGGTGGTGGTGCCGGTATGGCTCCCATGCGTAGCCACATCATGCACCTGTTCCACACAGAAAAGACTTCCCGCAAAGTCAACTTCTTCTACGGTGCCCGCAGCTTGAAAGAAGCCTTCTACCTGGAAGACTATGCCGCTATCGAAAAAGACTTCCCGAACTTCAAGTTCCACCTGGCACTTGACCGTCCGGATCCGGAAGCTGATGCAGCAGGTGTAGCCTACACGGCCGGCTTTGTTCACAACGTACTCTTCGAAACCTATTTGAAGAACCACGAAGCACCGGAAGATGCCTTGTACCTGATGTGCGGTCCTCCGATGATGTCCGACTCTGTTGTCAAATTGCTGGACAGCCTGGGCGTTCCGCCTGAAAACATCCTGTATGACAACTTTGGGGGCTAATCCTCAACCGGTTGAACAGATAAAGCACGACAATTTCGTCGTGCTTTTTTTTTATAGACCTGCTCTATTTTATATAACTTTGCTTCAGTTAACAAAATCGTTCAAGCCATGAAAAAGCTCATTATTTTGGGCATCATTGCGATGATTGCCTTTGAACCCTCTTTACACGCCCAAAGCCACACCCGAGATTTTGGGAAAACAATGGTATATACTGGTGGTGGTATTGCTATTGTCAGTGCAGGTGTATTTGGCATCGGAATGATGCTCAACACAAACCGGACAACAGACGATGCTACCAAAGGCATCAATGTCATCCCGGGTTTTGGTCTGGCAGGAATCGCAGCAGGAGGTGCTATTGCCCTTCTGGGCACTCCGTTTTGGATTGCTGGAGAAAGCTATCAAAACGGCTTCTGCATTCAACACGAAGAGGGATTTGAGCTTCGAATGGACCTATCCGGCAGCATTGCCCCTCCGGTTGGTGCAGACATTGTAGCTGGCTACAACCTCAATGAACGTTGGTTCTTCGGTGGCGGTGCAGGTATTCGTTTCACAAATGGCACATCTATTCCGATCTATGCAGATGTAAGGTACTCTTTTTCAGAAAGCAGAATATCTCCCTACATCGGTATGAGCATTGGAGGTGCATACGCTCCAAAAAATGGAGAACTGATCCCCTATTACAACCTCAATCTGGGATCACGCATCCGTCATCAATCCAATGATGGCGGCGATTGGTGGATTGCCGCAATGATGGAAATGACCCACCTTCTCCCGTATAACTTTGGGATAAAAGTCGGCTACTCGTTCTAGAATTTACGAATCCTCAGATGGGCCGGATAGAGGTTGTTGCAGCGGTTTCCGAGATTCTTTACAAAGCCTAAGGGGAAACCGCGACAGGTCATCATTGCATAACCCTTGAGATAGGCACAGCAAATTATTACGACTCATTTGCATATTACAACGATCCTAAGTATATTTGCATACAATATATCTATTATAGTTAGCCATGCAAACAATTCTTATTAGCTGCTGTATTATTCTGCTACTTATCTTTCCATCTTGCAGCCTGGACCGACAAGCATTAAATGAGGAACAACAGAAATCCGAGTTTGATAATTCATTTGGTATTTCAGCTAATTCTCTTGAAATAACAGCCGATGAGGCTATGTTTGTCGCCTGCTATCAAAAATATGGCACAACTACAAAAAGCCAGAATTATCAAACAAATGTTGAATACATAAATCAAATTAATGACAATAATGGAGATCCTTTGATGTTTGTTATTCAATTCAAAAACGAACAAGGGTATATTGTCGTATCAGCCACTAAAAACTATCATCCTATTTTGGTGGAAGTAGATAGTGGTATTTATGATTACGATATTATCTCAATCTGGAATATCTTACTTGTATGAATCATACAAAGAAGAAATACGAAAGAGCAGGAATCTACCCAAAGAGAGTGTTCTCAAAGAGCGAATGGGGTGGGCTAAATATGAAATAGCACAAAGAGATGATTATCCATTTTCCAAATCTAGCGATCCGCTAATTGATTTGATTGAATCAAGCATTGCTGAATGGGAAGCAGAAGGATACAATTATTATTTTCTTGGACAATGTCCAAACTACCTACCCGAAAACATATATAACAGATTTATATCAATAGCTCAGAGTACTGCCAATGAAAATTATGATTACATGGAAAATTCAGTAATTCTAGAACTCCGGCGGGATTCAGAAACCAATATTGGGCCACTACTCACAACATCATGGAATCAACACACATTTGAGGTGGAGAATGAACTTGTTTATACTGGTTGTGCAACTGTTGCTATTGGACAAATATTAGCATATCATCAATTTCCGACAGACATCAACTGGCAATTGATTCTGAGTAAGAATCCTTTTTACAGACGCTCCTTTCTTGAAGAATTAGCATACGATCTTTCTGCAGACTTCGGAGAAGACGGGACAGGCGTATCAATAGATAATGTAAAAAGTTACTTAACCCAAATCAATTATTCATATTCTGAAATTAATCATAATACCAGCACAGTTCTGACCTCATTAAACTCCAATTATCCTGTATACATGAGAGGGAGTGATTCCGAATATCCCTGGGCCAATGGACATGCCTGGGTATGCGACGGATATAGAAGTAACTCATCCTCTTTCCGATATATTCTCAAAGTGATTTCTCCCGCAGAGCCTCTTTCCTATGAGACCGTTGATAGTTACAATACATCCACAGGAAACAGCCGATTTCATATGAATTTGGGATGGGGTGGATCTCAAAACGGATACTATCATGATTCAAATTATACGTCCGATCTTGATTACAAGCATAACCGAAAAGATTTGGTAAATATTCATCACTAATTCAAGGTCATTAACTATTCCACGAAAACCACTCACACATTTATTAAAATGAAGAAAAGACTTTTTATACTGTGCATGCTGGCTTTGGCCACGGGTACCCTGGCCAAAGCCCAAGGACGTATCTATGCAGCCTACAAACCCACCGTACAATCCATCAAAAGCGACATCAACAGTATCAATTACATGCACGGTCTTTCAATAGATTATACACACAGTTTATCGCTATCCGCTCAAATCCCACTAAACTTAAATTGCGGACTGGGTTTCCATTATCTATTCCATGGAGATCTCGACTATAAAGAGCGAGCGAGCAATATCTATCTTCCTCTTCGGTTGACCTATGGAATCCAATTGAGCAAGAACATTACAATCTCTCCGTATGCCGGAATCTACGGGCGCTACTATACTCACTACAAAATAACACAATCCAGAATCCAGCGACCACCGCTTGTAATAAATGCCTTTGACCAAGCCAATGGTTCTTACAGTAGAGGGCTCATTGGAGGACAAATTGGTCTGATGATTGATTTGCCCAATCATTTTTCTATGGAACTGAGCTATGGATACGACTTTAATCAATTGTTTGAATCGGTCAGCATCCATACCCTCACCTTTGGTTTGGGCTACCGCTTCTAACGCGTCCGGAGACGAAGCTATAATGGATTCCTCGGTTATGAACAGAAACCCTTGGTCGATAATTGCAAACATCGTTCTTCTGATAAGCCTTTCTTCTTGCACAGCTGTGCTGGACTTGGATCCCAAAGAGCGGTTTGTAGTCGTACATGCTGTACTGATCAATGAACCGAAACAAATCATATCGCTGCATTACACCTCTTACCTGTCAGACGATTATCAACAACCTATCAATCATGGTCAAGTAGTAGTAGAAGAGGAAAATGATGATTCCAGCATACAAAGAACTTTCTCTTTCACCCCAAAAGGAGATGGATTATGGGAAGCAGATTTTACTCCCTTACCGGAAATGAAATATAATCTGAGGGTCAACATACCTTCTGAAAAAGAAATTACTGCATCCACGGTCTTTCCCTCAACAGAAAATTTATTGTTTCTACTGCTACACGATACTGATTATTCGTTCCTATCCCGATACATTCCGCTCTATCTATGGATATACGGAATGGACTATGATGAACAGACGCAACAATCGCAGACCACTGAGTTCATTTTTGGGTACTCTTCTCAGGGATATGTAGACGCATTCAACTGCAGCAACAAGACCCTTCAAGATTGTCCGGAACTGAAAAACACTTTACCGGCGAAAGAATCACCCAATGCATTGCTCAACTATGGCTACTTAAGATGCGAGATCGGTACATCCACAGATCAAAAGCTTAAAGAGGACGAGGATATTCACCTGAAGGCCCTTCCCTCTTTTCAACTGTGTGAAAATGGATACCCTCATCCCAAATCCAAAGTATTCTTTGACTCGGTCTCCGCAGAATATGACCAATACCTCAAATCCGTTCTTTTGTTGAAATTAAGTAAAATGAATAAAACAGAGCAGGATTTCTCAGAACTATATGACTATGATGATGCCGCATCGAACATCAAAAATGGGATAGGAATATTTGGAGCAGTCTACCGCAATACACTCAATGTTGCCCATAACAACTATACGAACTGATATGCACCGTCTATTTCGTCATATAATCTACCTGTTCACTGCTTTGCTCCTGACTTCTTGTGAAAAAATCCCAATGATCGTATCGGGACCCATAACGACAAGTAGCGGGAGTACCCTTACATGCAACAACATTGAAACCCTTATCCATGATGTACCTACCTGGATTGGCTATACCCAATATCCCGGAACACAAGATTCATTGATCCGGGTAAGTTGCCATCTTACATTCCAGACAAGAGACAATGCACCGTATAGTGCTGCATTAACTTTCTATACGGACATTAATAAAAATGATTTGAGATACGAAGATAAGCTTTATCCGGTACTGCGCACAAACAACCTCTGTTACAGGCCTGAGTTGGAAGAAATAGACATCTTCCATCCTATCGATAGCACGAAACTGGTATCCATACGAAGAGATTCAGATACCGGACTTTTCATGTGCTGCTACCAACTTTCGAACACCATCAATGATTTGCTGTCCAACTGGATAGTCCCCATAAGTGATGATCAGGAAATGTCATGCATCCTGCCTGATCGAGAAAGTTTGGAACAAATCCTGTTCAATCCCATCCATATGAATGGAGGAGCAGAATTACCTTGCGGTGATGTTCCGTTAAAAGACAGCACATACCTGCCCCAGACCACAATCACTATCGAGTTTTATAAAGATCATATGCAAAGGTATGCTTGTACGCTGTTTGGGCATTTTTCATCTATTACAGAGGAAATTGACAGCGAGAACTTCTTCACCTTTCAGTCGGTTGAAATTGACAAGGCCAACAACCGAATCCGTTGCTATGAAAATGAACTGGACAAAAGTTCTCCGGATATTGTTTTCTCATTGTACCCTAATACGTCAAAAGTAATGATGGATTGGGTGCCGGGAGAATATGTCAAAAACTGGCACCAAGGTCGGGTTCCTTTAACCAATGAGGTTTTAAGGATCCGGATGTCGCCATACCATGAACACAACTATGGCCCTGACGATGATTTCTAACGCATTCTGATCCTCAGATGGGCCGGATAGAGGTTGTTGCAGCGGTTTCCGAGATTCTTTACAAAGCCTAAGGGGAAACCGTGACAGGTCATCACAGCATAACCCTTGGGATAGGCGGACAAGTCGGGTGCGCCTCCGCGGAGGTAGACGAGCGCCTCTTCCTCGGAAAGTTCGATACAAGGGCAGGTACTTGCGTCAAATCCCAATGACTGGGCATAATCGTGCTCCGGCACCCAGTCCTTGCCTTTCCATCTCCCCAGGGCTACACCGGATCGCAGGACACGCAAGCGGCCGTCCAAATAGGCAATGGTATCATCCCAAGTTTTGGGGAGAGCCTTTACCAGCCCCTCTTTGTTGCGCAGTACAACGGGCACCGCTGCCCATCCGTACGGCAATTTCTCCTTGACCTCCGGCCAACGTTTCTCCGATTTTCTCAGCCGGACAGGGGCTGCTGTTCCGTCTCCATCCTTGCGCAAGATTGCCAAGAAGAAACCCTCGCCGCGCTGTTCTCCGGGATAAAAATGTTCGGACAACAGACTGGTTGCACCAAGTTGGGATGCGATGAATTCGACGTTCTCCTCGTTCTCCAAGGCATTAAACGTACATGTAGAATAGATCAGTATTCCTCCAGGGCGCAGGCTGGGCCAAACATCTTCCAATATCCGACGTTGTCGGGCCGCACAGAAGGCCGGACTGTCCGCTGTCCATTCCTCACGGGCGGCGTGATCCTTGCGGAACATCCCTTCTCCGGAACAGGGAGCATCAACCAGCAAGACATCAAAAAAGGCTTCCAGACCGCTAAAGTCCGAGGGATCATTGCAACAGACTACCGATCGGGGATCCCCCCAACTGACCAGGTTGTCTGCCAAGGTCGTGGCACGGGATGCTATGACTTCGTTCGAAACCCAGAGAAAGTCCTCAATCTTCTGATCCCTGACCAGACGTTGCATCAATGAAATCCCGTGTGTAGACTTTCCTCCCGGTGAGGCACAAAGGTCCAATATACGGGGACGTTGTACAGGTTCCCAATATTCCAGGAACTTTTCAATCGCCATTGATGAGGCTTCTTGAACATAATAAGCCCCCGCATGAAACAGCGGATCTGTCGTAAATGTCGGTTTGTGCGAAAGATAAACACCACTACGGCACCAATCTACAAGTCCGTCAGCCGGCAGGCCTTGTCGGATAGCCCAAGACAAGGGCCATGAACAATCGGACAGCGCAGATGCGTCTGACCCGTTCTTGATGATCTTCTCCTGATTCAGGCGCAAAGAAACAACCGGAGGCTGATCCAATGCCGCCAACAAAGCACAAGCACGGTCAGCCCCCAAAGATTCTTCCAGTAAGCGGACAAACTCCTGATGCATATTCTTGCAGAGACAATTCGGATTAACTGTATTGCTGCACGCTTTCCGGCATCTGTCCGGAAGCCGCTTTTTCAATCTGATCAGTCAGCTTGTCCACCACATCCTTCAACTTTCCTCCGAGCATCATCTTCATCATCATGTTCAACTCTGCCCTCAGTTCGATGTGAAAGAGTGTCTGGTTCAAACCGACCGGTTCGAAATGTAACGAGACGGTAAAAGGAAAAGGAGATTGACCTTCCTCCTTGAAACGGATCTGGGAATATGGCAAACGGTCTTCCACCCGGACCCCCATCCGGATTCCCTGCATTTCGGCAATCAAGGTGTCATAAGTCACCTCAATCTTTCCTTGAAATTCTGCTGGCAGATTGGTAGCAAAATTCCGCAGATCAGTAAAGGCATTAAACAAGAGGTAGGGGGTCTGCGGCAGCAGGACCTCCTTACCTTTCACTTCTGAGACAGCCATCTTGACTATTTACCCCATTTATCCGGAGCATAACGCCATTGACGGAGCAGCTCCAGTTCTGATTCTTTGATGTAGTTGCAGGCAACAGCCTCTTCGATCAGCGTATCGTAATTGGTCAAGGTATGCAACTCGACATTGGTATTTTCAAATGCACGACGCGCCTGATCAAAATTGTAGGAGAAAATGGCCACCATACCGGATACCAGAACACCTTGCTTGGTCAACGCATCGACGGCTGAAAGACTGCTCTTGCCGGTTGAAATCAAATCTTCGACCACCACAACGTGTGAGCCTTCTTTGACAACACCTTCCACTTGGGCTCCAGTTCCATGATCCTTCGGTTTGGGACGGACATATACAAAAGGCTTGTCCATCTTATCGGCCACCAATGTTCCCAACGCAATAGCTCCTGTTGCCACACCGGCTACGGTTTCGGCTTGGGAGAAATTCTTGTCCACCAATTGGGTCAAGTATTCTGCAATGGTCGTACGCATTGCGGGATAGGAAAGGATGCGACGGTTATCGCAATAGATTGGAGACTTCCAGCCGGATGCCCAGGTAAAGGGATTTTCCGGGTTCAATTTTACCGCTTCAATTTCGAGCAAGTATCTCGCTACGATTCTTTCAACTTCCATCATATTATTGGATTTAATTTTGTACAAAGTTACGAAACTGTTTTGATTTAGAAAATATAACCTATCTTCGTAACCGATTTAAACACAATTTACCTTCCTTGACGATGATTCGCATTCATTACAACCAACATACGCTCATCATTTGTGAACCCGGACAGGATCTCCTGCAAGATCCCAACGGCGTCCTTTGGTTCTCCCAAGAGGTTGAATCGCTGCGTTCCGTACCGGAATTCTTTGAGGCACATCCCGCCATTGAGCGTCTCTACCTGCCCACCCGGCATCAACAGGAGGTATTTGAAAAAATCGCCCGACTGCACCATCAGATCCACGCCGCCGGAGGGCTGGTCAGCAACCTCCAGGGAGACTACTTGTTGATTCACCGCCTCGGAAAGTGGGATTTGCCCAAAGGCAAACAAGAACCGGGCGAAGACATCCGGCAGACCGCCCTACGCGAAGTGGAAGAAGAATGCGGACTGCACGCACTCCAATTGACGGCTCCCCTCTGCACCACCTACCATACGTATCGGATGGATGGGAAAATCTGCTTCAAACATACCCATTGGTTTTCAATGCAGACCGCCTCACAAACGCCACTGACCCCCCAGACCGAAGAGGACATCACCCAGGCAATATGGGTCGCTCCACAAGACCTGGCGCAACCGTTGGCCAACACATTCCCGTCCATTCTGGAAGTCTTCCGCCATGCCGGACTGGATGTTCCACTTGACTAACGCAGATCCACCAGTTCCGAGGCTTGCTGCAAGGATGCATCCGGCGTAAAGAAAGAGCGATCCACCACAGGATGCTGACGGATACCCAAGATCTGGATCTGATACATTTCCCGGCCTCGTACACAGTTCAAATACCGCAGACGGTTCTTCTGGGGACCGATACCGATTTCAATGACCCAGGCCTCTGTTCCTTCCGTTGAAGTCAGCAACAGGCGTTGCAGGTCCTCCCCTTGGTAACGCATCGGTTCGGGGGACGATACCGAAAAATGAGCCAAGGCCTCTTCCTGCAAGACGGCCAACGGATTTTCCAGGAAATTGGTATAGTCCACCACCCGCTGGCTGACCGTCAGTTCTTCTGCATAAGGGTCGTACAGCCAAACAGATGCATCATCCGCATAGAAAATAAAATGTTCACCTTCCAACCGGTAATTACCCCCTTGAAGCGTCAGCACGGCTTTGTCATTGAAGAGTTCGATGCGCTGATCCATCATTGCCAGGATGTGCAGATCCAACTCCAGGGTCCGGTCACCCAACAAATGAGTCCGCAGATCCTGCAACATCGCAACGCCTTCCGAGGAAGACGAGGACTGTTGCGGTTGCGCCGTCAACAGAGAGGTCATCCCGAAACTGAGCAACAACGCAAGCACCAGGCTTTTTGAAAAAGAAGGTTTCATCATTGTATTCCGGATAAAATGAGTTCCAACGATTCCAGACTGGTCACCCGCACCTGACGGGCCTTACTTCCTTCGGAAGGACCGACAATGCCCAGTTCTTCCAACTGGTCGATAATGCGGGCAGAACGGTTATACCCCAGGCTCATCTTGCGTTGGATCAGCGAAGCGGATCCCTGCTGTTCACGGACCACCAGACGTGCAGCCTCCTTGATGAGGCTGTCATACCCCTGCAGTTCCCCCTCGTTTTTCATCGGAAGACCACTTCCCCCATCCTCCGGCACGTATTCCGGCAACAGGAAAGCGCCGCCGAAACCACTCTGACGGCTGATGAACTTGGTCAGACGTTCCACCTCCGGTGTATCAATGAAAGCACATTGGACACGGGTCAGGTCGCTGCCGGTATAGAACAGCATATCCCCACGACCGATCAGCTGGTTCGCTCCGGTCTGATCCAGAATGGTCTTCGAATCGACACCGGAAATCACCCGGAAAGCAATCCGCGCCGGGAAGTTGGCTTTGATGGTCCCGGTTATGATGTTGGTCGTAGGACGCTGGGTAGCAATCACCAGGTGGATCCCGATGGCACGTGCCAACTGAGCCAGACGGGCAATCGGTTCTTCAATTTCACGACCGGCCGTCATCAGCAAGTCAGCAAACTCATCGATGATCACCACGATGTACGGCATGTACTCATGCCCTTTATAGGGATTGAGCCTGCGTGACAGGAATTTTTCATTGTACTCACGGACATTCCGCACCGAAGCAGCCTTCAACAGATCGTAACGGTGATCCATGAGCTTACACAAGGACTTGAGGGTGTAGATTACTTTTTGGGTATCGGTAATGATCGCTTCCTCGGCATCCGGCAATTTGGCCAGGTAATGTTTCTCCAGTGGTTCGTACAACGACAATTCCACTTTCTTGGGATCCACCAGCACAAATTTCATTTCCGAAGGATGTTTGCGGTAGAGCAGCGAGGTAATGATGGCATTCAATCCGACAGATTTCCCTTGCCCGGTCGCACCGGCCACCAGAAGGTGGGGCATCTTGGCCAGGTCGAAGGACAGCACCTCATTGGAAATGGTTCGGCCCATGACCACAGGCAACTCGTACTTTGCACTCCTGAAACGGGGATCTTCCAACACCGAACGCATGGAGACAATGCTCGGCTTCTCGTTCGCCACCTCAATACCGATGGCATTTGTACCGACCAACGTCACAACGCGGACACCCCGGGCCGCCAACGACAAGGCAATGTCCTCTTCCAGACGTTTGATTTGAGAAACCCGCACACCCGGCGCCGGGACTATTTCATACAACGTTACCGTAGGACCGATCCGGGCCGATATCTTGGCAATTTCTATGCGGTAATTTTTCAGAGTGGTCACAATCTTACGGTTGTTCTTTTCCAATTCATCCTTGGACACCCGTGAGATCTGATCGCGGTACTCTTCCAGCAAATCAGTCTGCGGGGATTGGAAATGAGACAGGCTCAAACGGGGATCGTACCGCAAACGCCAGTCTTCATCGGAAAGGCCTGCCGAGAAATCATCCCCGGGGATGACCTCAATCGGAGGAATTTCCGGTTCTGCCGGCGGCTGCGGCAATCCGTCCTGATCTGGAGCGGGATCCGGTTGGGGCTCTTCAGCCGGCTGGGGATCCGGCAGATCATAAATCACAAAGGGGGTCGGAGGGTCCGAAGGTTCTTCCGGATGGTCATTTCCGTCATGTCCCCGGTCAGCACCTTGGTCATCTTCTGCCTGATCATCAGCATCTTCTTCATCCGGAGTTTCTTCATCCGGAGCTTCTTCTCCCTGATCATCACCTTCCTGGGTAGCCCCATCGTCTGCATCCTCCTCATCTGCACCTTCATCGTCCGCGCCCGAATCATCTCCCTGATCACCGCTTGGATCATCATCGCTCTGACCGGCATCTCCGTCCGGCTGCGCATCGCCCCGTTGCCGGGGTTTCTCAATCCATGCAATCCATCGGTCTATAATCCTGGGATTCAACAGGAAGATCCAGCCGCTCAACAGCACAAACAGGATCAGGCCCACGCCCCACGAACCGATCGCGGCACAAGCCCAGGCATTGACGGCTTGACCATAAGCTCCTCCGGCTCCGTTGATGAACCAGTCATCAGAAGGCAGGAACGAACACAGGAACGAACAAGTCAGTGAAAGAATGATGCATCCGTACAACGAAACCATAAATAGCCGCAACAGCTTTACTTGACGTATTTTAAACAGAGTAACCGATACTCCGCCCAAGAAGATGGGAATCAGGAATGCGCCCAGACCGAACAAATCGGATACGAGGAATTTCGCCCAACGGAAACCCACTTTTCCACCGCCGTTATCGGCCACCACATCCGCGTCCATCCACTGCGGATGCGACAACAGACTCTGGTCACTACCCCAGGTAAAGAGGTAGGAGACCATCGAAATCAACAGGTAGAGGGCCAGTGCACCAGCAACGAGTGCATACCCGAAACGGGCATATTTTGTTTTGTACCAAGGAGTCGGCTGATTCTCCGACTGACTGGGCTTGCGGGCTTTCGATTTATTTTTCGGAGATTGAGCAGGCTTCTTCATCGGCTATTTGTTATTTTTCCAACGTTTCTTGTTATTCTTGGTGTTTTTTCCGTTTTGCACATTCACCCCTTTCTTGTTGTTGCGGTTCATTCCGTTTTTCTTCGGAAGTGCTTCTCCCGTATTCAACATCAGGGTCGGCTTGTTGAACGTGTCTTTATCCGAAATCTGGTTCAGATGCAGGTCTTCAGGAATACGGATCTTACCTTCGGACATCCGTTCTATATCCCGGAAAATGAGTTCATCCGCCACCGAATCCTTGTTCCAGATCAGGTACTGCTGACGCATGTAGTGAGCCAACGAACGGACCATGGCATTTTTCACGTCCCCTTCTTCATGCTCTCCGATAGCCAGAATCATGTTCTGGATGTTACGACCATAATGCATCACCTCCAGGGGCTCGTGCTGAAGCGGAATCGGATTGGGCCTACGTTGCAAGGTCTCGCGAGTCGGCAACGGATAGGGCGAGTCTATGTCCAACTGGAAATCACTGATGATCTGAACATGGTCCCACAATTTGTGTTTGAAATCGCTCATATCCCGCAATTGGGGATTCAGGATTCCCATCGCAGCAACCACCGCGCGGATCTGCTCATTACGTTTTTCTTTGTCAGGTATCAACATAACTTGCTCAATCATACGCTGTACATTCCGGCCATACTCAGGCATCAGCAGCTTTTTCCGTTGGGTATTATAATCCATTGTCTATAAAAATTTGCACAAAGATAACGAAATTGAGGTACATTTGCGGAAAAGAATACAAATTTAATTTATGGGGAATATTTGGGTAACGGGCGCCAACGGACAATTGGGAAACGAACTGCGAAAACTGGCCGGAGAGGATGCACATTGGCATTTTACAGATCTGCCGGAACTGGATATCTGCGACACAGAGGCCTGCCGGGCATACCTGGACCAGTACCACATCCGCACCATCATCCATGGTGCCGCCTACACGGCAGTGGACCGCGCCGAAAGCGATCCGGAAACGGCTTTCCGCATCAACACCCAGGCCACCCTCCAACTGGCCCGACTGGCAGCCACTGCCGGCGCAACCCTGGTCTTTGTTTCCACAGATTATGTATTTGACGGAGCAAACGAAAAAGATATTATGGATACTCT
>CALCYB010000180.1 GCA_937906485.1 uncultured Rikenellaceae bacterium | reverse complement strand
TTGGGTCGGGAATTTATCTAAGTCGATCTGCTGTTCCTGTCCGGTAGTCAAATTGCGTTTGTACACATTGAACGAACCATTGAAAGTTTCATTGGCCGGATTTTCAGCACATTCCCGCAGGTAATAAATGCTGTTGTCGTCTCCGGGCACAAAACGGGGATCCCGGTTTTCACCGGTGAAATCCGAAATCTGGGTATAGGTTTCGTCCTGGAGGTCGTACACCCACACGTCACGGGTTACCGATGAGCGGTGGTGTTTGCGCCAATGGTCCTCTACCCCTTTCTTGTCGTAGTAGGCCATCTTGCTGCCGTCCGCATTGAAATCAATGCTTTCCATACAGATCGGAGTCACCAGGGCCGGGCGTCCGCCTGTGGCCGGAATGCTGTACACTTGTTCCATGCCCGCATTCGGGAATTGGGAATAGGTTGCATCCGTTACCAACATGGAAGAATAATAGATCTGGCTGCCGTCATTGCTGAAGGCCATCGGAATTTCACCACCGGACCAATAAGTCAGACGCACCGGAGTGCCCCCCTGAGAGGAGACGGTATAAATATCAAAATTGCCGTAACGGTTGGAGGCAAAGGCCAGGGTCTTTCCGTCCGGAGACCATACCGGCTGGTAATCGTAAGCCGAGTGGGTAGTCAGCTGGGTTGCCTTTCCACCTTGGGCGGGAACGGTGTAGATATCCCCCTTATAGCAGAAGGCCAGGGTTGTTCCGTCCGGAGAAATGGACGGGTAACGCAACCATTTGGCTGCTTCCTGGGCGGTCAACGAAGACGCCAGGACCATAAACAATGCAATGAACAGATTTTTTCTCATTTCTTAACAATTCTATAATTTAACTAAGATGATCTCTTTATGGGTCCGCTCATCCCTCGGGGCTATTCCAAACGGCGGGCGCCATCTGAAATGACCACCGGATAGACCTTCGGTTCTTTTCCATAACGTTCTTTGAAACGCGCCACAGCGGTCTGAACGAAAGATGCATACAGCTCTTCCTTGACCAGGTTGATGGTGCAGCCGCCAAAACCGCCGCCCATGATCCGGGAACCGGTCACGCCACAGGCAGCCGCCACCTCGTTGAGGAAATCCAATTCTTCTGTGCTGACTTCGTACAACCGACTCATGCCGCGATGTGTTTCGAACATGCAACGGCCGACCGTTTCATAGTCGTCCCGTTGCAAAGCTTCCACGGTCTGCTTCAGACGGATGTTTTCCTGAATCGCATACAGGGCCCGCTGATAATCTTCGGCTGAAATCTCGCTGCGGACCTCTTCCAGCCAGGCCTCGGTTGCCTGTCCCAGAAAACGGACCTCGGGATGGCGCACGGCAATGGCAGCCGCTGCGCGTTCGCAACTGGAGCGGCGTTCATTGTAGGGAGAACCCACCAATTCGTGCTTGGTCACCGAATCCAGCAGCACCAGCCGGTAACCTTGCGGATGGAACGGGATATACGCATAATCCATCGTTGAGCAATCCAGCCGGATCAGGTAACCCTCCTTGCCGAACAAGGATGCAAACTGATCCATGATTCCACAGTTCACCCCGCAATAATTGTGTTCGGTCTTCTGGCCCACCAGCACCAGTTCCTTCTTGTCCAGACCGGCACCAAACAGCTCATTCAAGGCAAAAGCATAGGTACTTTCCAACGCTGCTGACGAGGAAAGACCGGCTCCCAAAGGCACATCCCCGGAGAAGACCGTATCAAAACCACCGATCGTCGCCCCACGTTTGATCATTTCCCGGCATACACCGAACAGGTAGCAGGCCCAATGGGCTTGGGGCTTGTCCTCTTCCCGAAGCCCGAATTCCGCGTATTCATTCAGGTCGATGGACCAGGCCCGGACCCGATCGCCGCCGGTAGGCCGGATTTCCACCATAATGCCTTTGTCAATAGCCCCCGGCAACACGCATCCGCCGTTATAGTCAATGTGTTCACCGATGAGGTTGATCCGGCCGGGAGAGAAATAACATGTACCGGCCGCTTGGAATTTATCGTAAAAGTAACGGTTGATCGTAGCTTTTTCCATAATCAAACAAGTTTCAGAACATTGGATTATTGAACATTTTTAAGTCTCAAAATTAGACAAAATTTTAAGAATATCCAACTATTCCAAATGCAGCAAAATAACCTTGATAGCTTAACAATTAATTATTACCTTTGCGTGGTTTAAATACATCGCAGACAACACAACAATTTTAATTTCATACTTATATGACAGAAAAATTATTTGCTGAATTTCCGCCTGTATCGACAGAACAGTGGGAAGAAGTGATCGTCAAAGACCTTAAGGGGGCCGATTACGAGAAAAAACTCGTTTGGAAAACCCAAGAAGGTTTTTCGGTTAGACCTTACTATCGCGCTGAAGATCTGAAAGGTCTGAAGTTTATGGGAACCCTCCCGGGCGAATTCCCTTACGTACGTGGCACCAAGACCGACAACAACTGGCTGGTTCTCCAAACCGTATGCTGCTGTGAAGGTTACGAAGCCGCCAACAAGAAAGCCACTGACATCCTGAGCAAAGGTGTTGAGTCCATCGGTTTCTACCTCGACGGCTCCAAAGTAGTGGAACAAGCTGACTTCGAAACCTTGTTGAACGGCATCTGTCTGGCATCCACACCGGTGAATTTCGTCGGCTGCTGCCTGAGCACTGCCCAAACCCTGGACAACTTCCTCGCTTACATCAATGCGAAAGGTTACCAACCGGATGCAGTCCGCGCTTCATTCGATTTCGACCCGATCAATGCTCTGACCCAATACGGAAACTTCTGCAAAGAAGATTCATTCGCAATCCTGAAGGCTTGCATTGAAAAAACTGCCGCTTACCAAAACATCACCGTGATCGGTGTAAACGGTGCAGCATTCAGTGGCGCAGGCTCCACCCTCAGCCAAGAACTCGGTTTCGCGTTGGCAGTCGGTAGCGAATACCTGGCCCAACTGACCGAACTGGGTGTTTCTGCCCGCACGATCGCCAAGAACATCAAATTCTCATTCGGCATCGGCAGCACCTACTTCATGGAAATCGCAAAATTCCGCGCTGCCCGTATGTTGTGGGCCAACATCGTGGAAACTTTCGGCGCTGAAGGCCAATGCGCGAAGAAAATGTTCATCCGCGCTACCACCAGCGAATGGAACCAAACCGTTTACGATGCTTACGTGAACATGCTCCGCGGTACAACCGAAGCCATGAGTGCGGCTTTGGCTGGTGTTGACGAACTCGAAGTACTTCCTTACGACTTCGCATTCCGCGCTCCTACCGAATTCTCAGCCCGCATCGCCCGCAACGTTCAAATCCTCCTGAAAGAAGAATCACACTTCGACAAGGTGGTTGACCCGGCTGCCGGTTCTTACTTCATTGAAAACCTGACCGACTCGATGGCTACGGCTGCTTGGAACCTCTTCCAAAAAGTAGAAGAAGCCGGCGGATACATTGCCGCATTCAAAGCCGGTTTCATCCAAAACGAAGTGAAAGCCGTTGCTGACAAACGCGCCAAGAACATCGCTACCCGTCGCGAAATCCTGCTCGGAACCAACCAATACCCGAACTTCCTGGAAAAAGCAGAAAGCTTCATCACCAAAGAAATCGTCAGCAAAGACGTACAAAGCTGCTGTGGTGAACCGTGCGAATGCACCTGCGAAAACCGCATTGCTGAACCGCTCCGCACTTACCGTGGTGCTCAAGAATTCGAAGCCCTGCGTTTTGCAACGGACATCAGCGGCGTAGAACCGAAAGCCTTCATGCTGACCTTCGGTAACCTGGCCATGTGCCGCGCCCGCAGCCAGTTCGCATCCAACTTCTTCGCCGTTGCCGGTATCCGCATCATGGACAACAACCGTTTCGCAACCATCGAAGAAGGCGTGAAAGCCGCTTTGGAATCAAAGGCACAAATCGTAGTAGCCTGCTCATCCGATGACGAATACGCAGAAGCTGTTCCTCAAATCGCAGAACTGCTCGGAGACAAAGCAATCCTCGTGGTTGCCGGTGATCCTGCTTGCAAAGAAGACCTCATTGCAAAAGGCATTACCAACTTCATCCACGTGAAGAGCAACGTGCTTGAAACCTTGAAAGAATATCAAGCAAAACTGGGAATCCAAGCCATCTAATTCCAACCATTAAAAATTTATAGATATGCGTCCGAATTTTAAAGACATTCAATATACCAAAGAAACTTGGAAGACTCCGGAGCAGATTGAAGTAAAGAGCATCTACACCGAAGCCGACCTCGAAGGAATGGAACATTTGAACTATGCCGCTGGTGTAGCTCCCTTCCTCCGCGGACCTTACAGCACCATGTACGTGCAAAAACCGTGGACCATCCGTCAATACGCCGGTTTCTCCACTGCAGAAGAATCCAATGCCTTCTACCGCAGAAACCTGGCCGCCGGTCAAAAAGGTCTTTCTGTAGCTTTTGACTTGGCAACACACCGTGGATACGATGCTGACCACCCGCGGGTAGTCGGTGACGTCGGTAAAGCCGGTGTGAGCATCTGCAGCGTAGAAGACATGAAAGTCCTCTTCGATCAGATTCCGTTGAACAAGATGTCCGTATCCATGACCATGAACGGTGCGGTACTTCCGATCATGGCTTTCTACATCGTAGCCGGTCTGGAACAAGGTGCCAAACTGGAAGAAATG
>CALCYB010000179.1 GCA_937906485.1 uncultured Rikenellaceae bacterium | reverse complement strand
CGTTACCGCCGAGGAACTGGCCGCTGTGGGCAGCGAGATCATGGATATGATCCTCAAGGGCGAAAAGGTGGAGACGCTGGTTCTGCCTGTAGAAGAGGCCAAGAAGCTGGGTGCTACCGCCCTCTTCGGCGAGAAGTACGGTGATACCGTTCGCGTGGTCAACATGGGCGGTTACTCCATCGAACTGTGCGGCGGTACCCACTTGGATAACACCGCAAAGATCGGCCCGTTCCGCATTGAGAGTGAGGGCAGCGTAGCATCCGGCGTGCGCCGCATCGAAGCCGTGACCGGAAGACAGGCCGAACTGAGCATTGAAACACTTTCAGACCAGGTCCAAACCATCCGGGAACTCTTCGGACAAACCCCGAACCTGGTACAGTCCATCAAGAAATTGTTTGGCGAAAACGACTCCTACCGTAAGTCCATCGAAGACATGAACCGGGAACGGGTACAAATCCTGAAAAAGACAATCAAGGAAACGGCCACCGAAGTCAACGGCCTTACCTTGTACCGTCTGCAACCGGGCACCTACCTGCCGGAAGTCATCAAGGATGTCGCTTTCCAACTTTACAAAGAAAGCACCAACGCAGCCTTTGTTGCCGCTTTCCAATCCGGTGCCGACAAGCCCTCACTGGTGCTGATGTACACCGAAGACCTGGTGGCAGCCGGCAAGGATGCCTCCAAAGACATCAAAGCTGCGGCACGCTTTGTGCAAGGTGGCGGTGGCGGACAGAAATTCCTGGCGACAGCCGGCGGCAAGAACAGCGAAGGCCTGAGCCAAGCCCTGGATGCTCTGATTGAAAACGCGGTAAAAGCCTAAGTTTGTGAAGCGACTCGACCAATTTCTCATCAAATCCTTTGCCGGTCCGTTTCTGTTGACCTTCCTCATCGTGGCCTTCATCTTTGTGATGAACACCTTGTGGCTGTATGTCGATGATCTGGTCGGCAAAGGATTGGGTTTTTGGATCATCCTCGAATTCCTGTTCTGGGGATCTGTGACCATGATGCCCCATGCCCTTCCCCTGGCAACCCTGCTGGCCTCTATCATGACCCTGGGCAACCTGGGAGAAAACAACGAACTGCTGGCCATGAAAGCAGCCGGTATTTCGTTGCAACGCATCCTGGCTCCGCTGGTCGTCGTGGCCATCTGCATCAGCATCGGAGCCTTCTATGTGTCCAACAACCTGATTCCGGTGGCCTACAACAAGATCTACACCCTGCAGTACGACATCGGAAAAACCAAAGAGGAAATCAAGATTCCGACCGGTACCTTCTACAACGGGATTGAAGGTTTCACCTTGCGCATCAGCGAACACAACAAGAAGACCGACATGATGTACGACGTGATGGTCTATGACCACAAAGACCGCGAAGGCAACATCAGTGTCGCTGTAGCCGATTCGGGTCTGATCAAGTCCAATTACGACAAGACGGCCCTGGTGTTCATCCTCTTTGACGGAATCTCCTACGAGGAAGACAATACCCGCAAATACAAGGACACCTCCTACGTAGTCAACCGCATCCAGTTCAAGCGTCAGGAAGTCATCATCCCGCTGGAAAACTACACTTTCCAGAAATCAGAAGGAGACCGCTACGGCAATGAAATCATGGCCCAGGACCTGAAGGAACTGCGCCACGACCGGGATTCCATCTCCGAGATCTATGCCAAGACCCACGAAAAGCAGAAAGAGCGCTACGGCATCGGGAACGGCACCAGTTTCGGCTACCAGCTGGACAGCCTGAAAGGCAAGCACATCACCCAGCCTTACCCGCTGGACTCGGTGTACGAATGGAAAAGTCTCCGGGAAGAATACCGCAATGTCTCCATCGCTGCAAAAAACCTCAACAGCAACATTTCGGTCCTGGAATCGTTCGATAACGAGATTTATCCCTATGCCCGGTCCCTGCGACGGATCAACCTGGAATCCTTCCGGAAATTCACCTTGTCGTTTGCCTGCCTGATCTTCTTCTTCATCGGAGCCCCGATGGGAGCCATCATCCGCAAAGGGGGGCTGGGTACGCCTGTGATCATTTCCGCCCTGTTCTTTGTCATCTACTGGGTAGTGGACATCTCCGGCAAGAAACTGGCCCGTGACGGGGTCATTTCCCCGATGTTCGGTGCCTTCATATCGACCCTGGTCCTGCTGCCGATCGGTGTATTCCTCACCATCAAGTCGACCAAAGACTCCTCTTTGTTCAACGTAGAGACCTACCTCAACGCCATTAAAAAATTCTTCAAAGATACCCTGCCCCTGTGGCTGTCCGCAATATGGAAAATCTGCAAGAAAAAAGCATAGTCTTTATGGGGACGCCCGATTTTGCTGTCGGCATCCTGCAGCGCATGCTGGAGGATGGCTTCCGCATCGCCGGTGTAGTCACCACTCCTGACAAGCCCAGTGGCCGCGGGCTGAAAGTCAACCGAAGCGCGGTCAAAGAATTTCTGATCCGACGTGAAGCGGAAACCGGCATGGCCACTCCCCTGCTGCAACCCGTCAGCCTCAAAGATCCGGAATTTCTGGAACAACTGCGCAGTTGGAACGCCGACCTGTTTGTGGTGGTTGCCTTCCGCATGCTGCCCAAAATCGTCTGGTCCATGCCCCCGATGGGCACCTTCAACCTGCACGCCTCCCTGCTGCCGCAATACCGTGGAGCCGCCCCGATCAACTGGGCAATCATTAACGGTGAGCAGCAGACCGGCGTCACCACTTTTTTCCTGGACGAGCACATGGACACCGGGGCCATCATCCACCGTGCAGCCACCCCGATCGGAGAGGATGAAAATGTAGGTTCCCTGCACGATCGGCTGATGCAGATCGGACAGGAGCTTGTCTGCCGGTCGATTGTAGATATTTTTGACGGCAAGGTCACTCCCCTGCCGCAATTGGAAAGCGACGACCTCAAACCGGCTCCCAAGCTTTCCCGGGAAACCGGTCTCATCCACTGGGACCAGGATGCCGTCCGGATCCACAACCTGGTCCGTGGGCTCTCCCCCTATCCGGGAGCACACAGCCTGCTGGTGGCTGGTGGCAAACAACAGGATGTCAAAATCTATGCGACCGCACCGGTCCAAGCAGGTACAGGGCAGCCCGGCACCATCACCACCGATGGCAAAACCTGGTTCCGCGTCCAATGTGGCAGCGGTGCATTGGATATTCTGGAAGTACAATTGCCTGGAAAGAAACGGCTCTCGATCCGGGAATTCCTCGCCGGATGGCGTGCTACGGAAGCCCATTTTGAATAACCCGTTATGGCTGCACCTGATACATCCCCGCTCCACCTGGCCATCCTGGCCGCCGGTGCTTTTCCCGAACGCGAAGAGGTCCGCTCCCGTCTGCTGCACGCAGACCGCATCCTCTGTTGCGACAGTGCCGCACAGTTGTTGCTGCCTTATCGGGAACCGGATCTGGTGACCGGGGACCTGGACTCGCTGCAGCCCCAACTGCGGGAGCGCTTCCAGTCCATCCTGCACCCGAACTCGGACCAGGAAACCAACGATCAGACCAAAGCCTTCCACTTGTGCGTAAAGACCTGGATGCAACCTTTGCTACCCTCCCAAAATGTGTTTCTGACCTTGTACGGAGCCACCGGAAAACGCGAGGACCACACCTTGGGCAACATTGCCCTGCTCTCGGATTACGCAGACATGCTCCAACAAGCCGGATGGAACCCGGCCACCACCCTTTCCATGGTCAGTGATTTCGGATCCTTTTTCCCGCTGCGCGACAGCAGTCTGCTTCGCGTAAAGCCGGGGCAAGCCCTGTCGATCTTCTCGTTTGATCCCAGCCTGGTCCTGCACAACCAGGGATTGGAATACCCGACCCACCTGGTCAAATGGCAGCATTGGTGGATGGCAACCCTCAACCGCGCTGCACAACAAGAAATCCGGATGGTCTTCAACCACCCGGCTCCCGTATTGATCTATTTGCCTGATTATTTCGGCCCAAGTCCCTGGATCGGAACTATTTAGGAGCCATTCTGTACAAGAAGACGGCAACAATGGCAAACACCACATTGGGCAGCCACAAAGCCACAACCGGCGGCAACGTATCCGTCACCACGAACATTTCACTCAGTCGCAGGAAAAGGATGTAGGAGAAACTCAGCGCAATTCCGATCCCCAGGTTCAAGCCGATTCCCCCCCGGCGTTTCTGCGAGGAAAGAGAAACCCCCATCAAGGTCAGGATAAAGGCGGAGAAAGGCACCGCAAAACGGCTGTGTTTCTCAATCAGGGAATACTTGACCATCTTGTCCCCCCGCATGCGCTGCATGGCAATCAGATCCTCCAGTTCGCGGTAGGTCAGTGACTCGACCGTCTTGTCACTCCGGTAGAAGTCATCCACAATCAGACTGATGACCGTATCCTTCTTGGCTCCGGAACGGATGACCTCGCGATCCCCGACATAATCCCGGATAAAATAATTCTTCAGGCGCCAACCTTGCAGCGTGGAGTCCCAGGCAGCCGACTCTGCGGACAATTTGGAGACCATTTCGCTGTTTTCAAATTTCTCAAGGGTAAAATTATAGGCCGTATTGTTCCAGGTACTGAACGACTCCACATAGGC
>CALCYB010000178.1 GCA_937906485.1 uncultured Rikenellaceae bacterium | reverse complement strand
AAAATTCCGGCTCCAATCAGGATTTCGGCACCACAAAGGCCGCAAAAATGTATTTCTCCCTGTCCGATCCGGGCCCCAATGCCTTTGCGGGCAACCCGGTTTCTGCGCCGAAATTTGAGAACTGATAAAAGCGCCCGGAGAAATGTGTGCTGTCTTTAACAGTGAAATATTTCGCATAATAGTAACTGCCTGCACAGACCGTTCGTGGGAGCTGTGCAGGCAGCTCAGACCCTAGCCCTTCCTGGTCTCAGGAGCAGCAGTTGTCCATTCTGGAGGCTGCAGCACGCAACAGTCAGCCTGAATGGATGGTGGACTTGGCGGGTCCTGCTGTGGAAGATGTCCGCAAGGCCCTGTCGTTGAATGACCGTATCATTTTGATCCGGGAGTTGTTTGGGGGCTCGGGAGATGCTCTGGCTGCTGCGCTGGATGCGGCCAACCAGGCTCCTGATCTGGCAACATTCGTGGCCAAGATGCGTGTTGAAAGACCTTCTTGGGATGAGAAGAGCCCTTTGGTCTACCGGTTTTATATGATTGTCCGCAGAAAGATCAGAAAATAGCGATGGGGAAATTGTATTTGGTGCCTACTCCGGTGGGCAATTTGGCAGATATTACGTTGCGGGCACTGGAGGTCCTCAAGCAGGTGGATCTGATTTTGGCAGAAGATACCCGAACCAGTTCTGTGCTGCTACGGCATTATGACATCCATACGCGGATGGAGTCCCATCATAAGTTCAATGAACATCGGGCAGCAGCCGGAGTTTGTGAACGGATTCTTGCCGGAATGGATGTGGCCTTGATTTCCGACGCTGGGACGCCGGGAATTTCGGATCCGGGCTTCTTTCTGGTCCGGCATTGTGTTGCGCAGGGTGTGCCCGTGGAAGTGCTGCCAGGAGCGACGGCCTTTGTGCCGGCTTTGGTCTCGTCCGGCCTGCCTTGTGACCGCTTTGTTTTTGAGGGATTCCTGCCGGTAAAAAAAGGTCGGCAGACCCGCTTGAAGGCTCTGGCGAGTGAAGAGCGTACCCTGATCTTCTATGAGTCGCCCTATCGGCTGGTCAAGACGCTGGAGCAGTTGGCAGTGTATTTCGGGGCGCAACGTCGGTGTGCCGTATGTCGTGAAATCAGTAAATTACACGAAGAAACCGTTCGGGGAACCTTGACCGAGGTGATTGCCCATTATAAGGAAAAGGAACCCAAAGGTGAGATCGTTCTTGTTGTGGGAGGATATGAAGATGAGGGGAAAAGAGCGGATAACCAAGCGGATTGAGCAGGGAATTCTTTCGCTGGTATTGGTGTTGCTGCTGTTGCAGACCATCTTATTCATCAGGACCCTGCTGTTCGGACCTGCCTCCGACGCTCAGGGATTGTATGCCCAACGGATAGCTTACCGGAAGGATACGTTGTTCTATTTTGATCCCAATTATGTGACACAAGAAGAGCTGGTGGCTTTGGGTTTGAGCCCCAAACAGGCCGCTGTCGTGATCCGGTGGCGGGAACAGGGTGGGTATTTCTGGGACAAAAGCGATTTTGCAGCGATGTATACCGTGTCAGATTCGATGTACCGCCGTCTGGAACCCTACCTGAGTATCCGCGTTCCGCTTTCCAAGAAACTGGATTTGATGGACACTGCTGAATTTGCTGATTATCAGTACGACT
>CALCYB010000177.1 GCA_937906485.1 uncultured Rikenellaceae bacterium | reverse complement strand
CCGGAAAGTCCACCTTCCTGAAGTGCTTGCTGGGGGATGAGAGCTGCCAGGGAAAGATCCAGTTCGGCCCTACCGTGAAATTCGGCTATCTGCCCCAGATCATGAGTTATTCGAAAGAACGTACCGTTATCGAGGAGACGATGACGGTGTTTGCCGAGGCAGAACGGATGGAGCAGCGTCTGGAGGAAATCGGAGTGGAACTGGCCACGCGGACGGATTACGAGTCGAAGGCATACCAGCAGTTGATTGTGGAGATGAATGAACTCAACGATCATCTTGCCATGATCCGGACCGATTCCCCGCAGGTGTTGGCCGAACGCACCCTGATGGGGCTTGGGTTCAAGAAGGAGGAAATGGACCGTCCCAGAAGTACCTTCAGCCAGGGATGGAACATGCGTATCGAATTGGCCAAGATCTTGTTGCGACGTCCGGATGTCCTGTTGTTGGACGAGCCGACCAACCACCTGGATATCGAGTCCATCCAGTGGCTGGAAGAATACTTGACTGCCTTTAACGGTTCGCTGCTGCTGATTTCCCACGACCGTCGTTTCTTGGACCGGGTAACCGGCCGTACCGTTGAAATCATGTTGGGGCACATCCATGATTATAAAGTTCCTTACAGCCAGTACCTGGTTTTGCGCAAGGAGCGGATCGCCCAGCAGAAAGCGGCTTATGAGAACCAGCAGCGGATGATTGAAAAGAGCGAAGAATTCATTGAGCGTTTCCGCTACAAGGCCACAAAATCCAATCAGGTGCAGTCGAGGATCAAGCAACTGGCCAAGTTGGACCGCATTGAGATCGATGAAGAGGACAAATCAGCCTTGAATGTGAAATTCCCTCCGGCGCCGCGGTCCGGTCAGGTGGTTTATCAGACCAAGTCCCTGGTAGGCGGCTATCCTGGAAAAGTGGTCTTCCAAGAGGCAGAGATCACCATTGAACGGGGAGAGAAAGTGGCTTTTGTGGGACGGAATGGAGAGGGAAAGAGTACGATGATGAAACTCCTGATGCGGGAAATCGATCCGCTTGAGGGAACAGCACAGTTGGGTTACAATGTAGCTGTTGGCTACTATGCCCAGAATCAGGAGGATATATTGGATAAACAGGAAACGGTCTTTGGAACCCTGGACCGGATTGCCGTAGGGGATATCCGTACCAAACTGCGTGATATATTAGCGGCGTTTCTGTTCAAGGGTGAGGACATTGATAAAAAGGTTGCCGTTTTGAGTGGGGGAGAACGTTCCCGCCTGGCGATGGCCAAACTCATGCTGCATCCTTACAACCTGCTGGCTCTTGACGAGCCGACCAACCACATGGATATCCGTTCAAAAGATATCCTCAAACAGGCCCTGCAGCGTTATGACGGTACCTTGGTGGTTGTTTCCCACGACCGGGATTTCTTGGATGGGCTGGTGGACAAGATCTACGAATTCCGTGACGGACGGGTGAAAGAACACCTGGGGGGTGTACAGGAATTTCTGGAACGCCGGAAACTGGATCAGCTTTCGGATCTGGAACTGAAGAAGCCGGCCAAGGCCGCACCTGTGGCAGAAAAGCAGGCGACGGCTGTACCCGCCAGCACCCCTGCGCAGCCGGCCAAATCTTTTGAGGAGCAAAAGGAAGAGCGTCGCCGTCGCAAACAGATCGAAAGTCTGGAGAAACGGATTGCCACCCTGGAGGAGGATCTGAAGAAACAGGAAGAGATCCTGGCGGCACCTGCTCCGGATACGGATATTGATCAAGTGATGCGGACCTACCTGGAAATCAAACGGGAATTGGACCGTAAAATGGAAGAATGGATGGAACTTAGCTAACAGTAAAACAAAATACGATGAACCAAGAACAACCGACCCAACATTATCTTTTTGGGATGCACCCGGTGACAGAAGCCCTGCTTTCCGGAAAGAAAATTGAAAAAATATTGTTTAAACAAGGTCTGGAAGGGGACCGTTTCCGCCAATTGATGGAGCTGGCGCAAGAGCGTCAGATCCCGGTACAGTTTGTTCCCGGAGAACGGATTGACCGTTATGGAAAAGGACGTGCCCAAGGTGTGGTGGCCTTCTTGGCACAGATCGATTTTGTGGACCTGGAAACCATGGTTTCACAAGCTTTGGCGCAATCGGAACGTCCGATTTTTGTCCTGTTGGACGGAGTCAGTGATGTCCGTAATTTTGGGGCCATTGCCCGTACGGCCGAATGTGCCGGCGTGAGTGGTCTGATCTTGCCTGCAAAAGGAGGAGCTGCCATCAATGCAGATGCGGTGAAGACCTCTGCAGGTGCGTTGCTCCGGATTCCGACCTGTCGGGTACCGAACCTCAAGACCGCCTTGTATTACCTGAAGGAAAGCGGTTTTCAGGTGGTAGGTGCTACAGAGAAAACAGACGAGTTGATGTATGCTGTGGATTTCACACAACCGACAGCTCTGGTGATGGGGTCCGAAGGACGTGGGATCTCGGCCCCGGTTATGGGACTTTGTGATGCTCTGGCGAAGATTCCGATGGCCGGAGAAATCGGCTCCTTGAATGTGTCCGTTGCAACCTCCATCATCCTGTATGAAGCCGTCAGACAACGGAAATAGACTTGTAATACACTTGGTTTATGTTTGATTTTGTCCTTGATTCTCATTGTGATACACCTTCAATGCTCTTGGAGGGGCTGGATTTGACCCAACATCCGGTCCGGGGGCATGTGGATTTTCACCGGATGCGCCAAGGCGGGGTGGATGGGGCATTTTTTGCGCTGTATACCTCCAATTCGTTGACCCAGGAGCAGGCATTGGACCGTGCCAACAGGATGTTGGCCGCTTGCCAGCAGACGATTGCTGAGGGGGAACGTGCCGGTATGGCTGCCTTTGCAGGATCTGTTGCACAGGCGTTGGAGAACCGCTCCCGGGGATTGTGTTCGGTTTTTATCGGTATGGAAAACGGGTTGCCCATAGGTGAGGATCTGGACCTCTTGCGGGACTTCTACCGGCGTGGGGTGCGCTACCTGACCTTGACCCACAACGGCAACAACGCCATCTGTGATTCGGCGGCCCAGGCGGTCCAAGGCAAGGCCCGTTGGAACGGGTTGAGCCCTTTTGGCCGGGAAGTGGTCTTGGAAATGAATCGCTTGGGCATGATCATCGATGTCTCTCATGTGAGTGATGCCACGTTTGAACAGGTGGTGGATTTGTCTGTGGCACCGATTGTAGCGACACATTCCTGTTGCCGCGCATTGTGCCACCATCCGCGCAACATGACGGATGATATGATCCGCAGGTTGGCAAAAAAGGGAGGGGTGATCCAGATCAATTTCTATCCGGCCTTTTTGGAGGAGGAGTTTGGCCAGGATCCGGCCTTTCATGCTGCTGACGCGCAGGCCGAAGAACTGCAGAGCCGCTACCGCAACGCCATCGGAGTCGGTACAGGGCCTTCAGCCGCTCATTTGTACGATGAAAAGGGCTTGCAGGAGTTGGAAGCTGCCTACAATGCGGCCATGGCTGCCTTGATGCGCTTTCCTGCACCTTCTTATACCAGGGTTGTGGATCACATTGAACACGTCATTCGTCTGGTTGGTCCCGAACACGTCGGGTTGGGTTCTGATTTTGACGGAAT
Source organism: uncultured Rikenellaceae bacterium (assembly GCA_937906485.1). Lineage (GTDB taxonomy): Bacteria > Bacteroidota > Bacteroidia > Bacteroidales > UBA932 > JAGCJX01. The sequence continues at coordinate 1,119 of CALCYB010000177.1, read as the reverse complement.
ATCCGTTGCACCCGATGGTTTGCGCGATATGGCGGATTATGGCGTTATCCGAGCTGAACTGCAACGAAGAGGCCATAGCGAGAAGGACATCCGGGGAATCCTGGGAGGGAATTTCCTGCGGGTGATGCGTGATGTGGAGCAGTTTGCCGGGTCATCTGCCTGTCCGGCAGGCAATTAGTCCTGATTCGAGAGAATGGCCAGACGCAGGTAATTCAAGGCATGGGACGCAAAACGCTCCATGTTGCGTTCCCGGTCTCCACCAAAGTTGAAAGATGTTGAACAGACGGTCATGGTGCCGTCTTTTTTTCTTGTGGCAACGCCTACCCAGACCAAACCGACAGGTTTCTCGGGGCTTCCGCCTCCAGGACCTGCGATGCCGGAAGTGGCAACGGCGTAGGTGGTACCGTACAGGTCCAATGCTCCTTTGGCCATGGCTTCTACGCAGCCTTGACTGACGGCTCCTTGTTGGTCAATGATGACTTCCGGTACTTTCAATTGGTTGATTTTTACCTGATTGCTATAGGCGATGGTGCCGCCTTTGAGGTATTCGGAAGCACCGGGAATACTGCCCAGAAGGTTGGCCAAACGGCCGCAGGTGCAGGATTCTGCGGTAGCAACGGTCGCTTGTTGAGTTTTCAGGAGTTGGCCTACAGCCTTGGGAAGCGATGTTTCATCACAACTATAGAGTGCTGTTCCCAAAATGGGTTGGATCTGCTCGAACTGTTGCTCCAAAAGGGCTGCGGCATCGGCAGAAGCCTCTCCGTAAGAGGACAGACGCAATCGTACACCGTTGATGGTGTTGGGCAGGTATGCCAGTTTCAGTGAATGGGGCAGTTGATCCTCCCAGGGAGCAATCATTTCAGCCAGGGTGGATTCAGCGATACCGAAGGTGGACCAGGTCTTGTGCAGGATCGGGACCAGTTCCTGATGGGTCCGGATGTCCTGCAGGACCAAGGGGAGCAATCCGATGGCTTCAAAAGGGACTCCCGGCAGGGAATACAAGGTCGGCTCGTGGGTGAAACGGTGTGCCTGGAAACGGAAAATCAGTCCGGGAGCTGTTCCAAGCTGGTTGACCAGGACTTCACTGCCTTCGGGGACAACGGCTTGTGCGAGGTTGCT
>CALCYB010000176.1 GCA_937906485.1 uncultured Rikenellaceae bacterium | reverse complement strand
TTGGCCAGATCTCCACCATAAATCTTCGCATTTTCACGCATAAAGTCCAGGTAACGGATTACATCGTGGTCGAATACCGCAATGTTGCCGGATGTCTGATAAGCCAGGTGCACTTCGTGACCGTGAGAGGAAAGACGAGCGACGGTACCGCCCATGGAGATTACGTCGTCATCGGGGTGGGGACTGAAGACAATCACCCGTTTGGGGAAGGGATGAGCACGTTCGGGACGAGTAGAGTCGTCAGCATTGGGTTTTCCTCCCGGCCAACCGGTAATGGTATGTTGCAGATCATTGAAGATCTTGATGTTCAAATCGCTGGCAGGACCGTGCTTGGTTACCAGATCCGACATACCGTTGTCGTTGTAGTCGCGGTCGGTCAGTTTGAGAATCGGTTTGTCCAGTTTGCGGCACAACCAGAATACGGCTTTGCGGATCATGTAATCGGTCCATTCACAAGTGCCGGTCAGCCAAGGCGTCTTGATACGGGTCAGCTCGGCAGAAGCGGCGTAGTCGATCAGCACTTCAATGTTGTTGTGTTGCTGCAGGTAAGTGATCGGAATCTGTTCACATACAGGGCCTTCGATCAACTTGGCAATGGTGCCTGCCTTGCCTTCTCCCCAAGCCATGAAGAAGATCTTCTTGGCAGAAAGGATGGTTTCGATACCCATGGTCAACGCGTAGTAGGGCACGTATTCCACACCGAAGAAATCACTGGCAGCAGCGACGCGCGTGTTGTAGTTCATGGTAATCACACGGGTACGGGAGTTGTAGTACGAACCCGGCTCGTTATGCCCCATATTGGAAGTCAACAGGATATCAATACCGGTCTTGCGGACCATACGGTCGTATTCTTCGCAATAGGCGTGGATATCATCCCGTCTGGTGCTGTCCAGACAACGGATGTTTTCGGGTTGGAAATCCACATGGTCAAACAGGTATTCTTTCAGAAAACGGTAATGGCTTTGTAATTCATTGGGGTCCAAAGGATAGTATTCGTCAATGGAGTATGCGATCACATCCTTGAACGAAACCAGTCCGGATTTGTATGCTTTCACCAACTCTTCGTACACTTGAATGAAGGCAGAGGATGCAGAAAGGCCCAACACACATTTTCCTCCGGAATGGACCCTGTCTCGAATGGTCAACACAATCTTGTCGGAAACCAGACGGGACGCGTCTTCGGCATCTTTGAAGATGCTTACCGGCAACTTTTCATAACGACGGGTAAAGTCTGCAGTAAAGTCCATAATGTATAAAATTTTTAAAGGTTTCTATTTCGCGCGAAATTACAAATTTTCGCGTCCACTATCAAACTATTTGCAAGGAATGTGCCCCTGTTCAATAGCCGTATTTTTTCCACATACGGCTCATCCTGCTGCGGATTTCCGTCTCTTTGGCGTTTTCCTGCGGCTCGTAGAATTTTTGTCCTCGATGGGCTTCCGGCATAAATTCCTGGTCCACAAAATGTCCCGGATAATCATGGGCATATTTGTAGTCTTGGGCATAGCCGAGTTCTTTCATCAGGCGGGTAGGGGCGTTGCGCAGGTGCAGGGGGACAGGGGCCTGATCGCCCTTGGAGACCATGGCCAGCGCCTGGTCAATGGCCAGATAAGCGGAGTTGCTTTTGGGAGAAGTGGCCAGGTAGATGGCACATTGTGATAAGATGATTCGTGCTTCGGGCATCCCGATCTTGTGGCAGGCATCAAAACAGGCCTGAGCCAGCAACAGGGCATTGGGATTGGCCAGTCCCACATCTTCGCAGGAGAGGATCAGCATCCGGCGGGCAATGAATAGGGGATCCTCGCCACCGTCCAGCATCCGGGCCATCCAATAGACGGCCGCATTGGGGTCAGAACCCCGTATGCTCTTGATGAATGCAGAAATGATGTCGTAATGCTGTTCTCCGTTCTTATCATAGAGGGCAATGTTTTCCTGCAAGCGCTGCTGCACCAGGTCATTGGTGATCTCAATCTTTTCCAGCGGTTGGGCAGAAGCGACCAGGATATCCAAGATATTCAGCAGTTTACGGGCATCACCTCCGGAAAATCGGAACAAAGCTTCTTTTTCCAACACCGTGATGTTACGGGATTTCAAATACGCATCCTGGGTCAGTGCGCGTTGTAACAGCCGGTCCAGGTCTTCGGGTTCCAGGGACTTGAGCACATAGACCTGGCAACGCGAAAGGAGCGGTGTAATGACCTCGAACGAAGGATTTTCAGTCGTAGCACCGATCAGGATCACCGTACCGGTCTCGACAGCCCCCAGCAACGCGTCCTGCTGGGCTTTGGAAAACCGGTGAATTTCATCAATGAAGAGGATCGGTGATCCGTTTGAGCCACTGAAAAGTGTCGTATTTCTGGCTTTTTCGAACACTTCGCGCATTTCCTTGACTCCGGAACTGATTGCCGACAAGGTGTAGAATTCACGCTTCAAACTGGTGGCGATGATGTGGGCCAAAGTTGTTTTGCCGACACCCGGAGGTCCCCAAAGGATGAATGAATTCACATTGCCGGAATCAATCATCCGGCGCAGAATGGCATTCGGACCGACCAGGTGCTGTTGACCGACGTATTCATCCAGACAACGGGGGCGCAGACGTTCGGGCAGCGGAATACTATTTAACATAATATAAATTGTGTAAATTTAATTAAAACGGGTAACCAACGGAAAATTGCAAGGCATAACCATTTCGGGACAACCATTCATTGGTTTTTCGCCATCGTTGTGACTCGGGATCATACAGCTTGATCCCCAGATCCAGCCGGACCACGACAAAATCCAGATCCAGTCGGAATCCCAGCCCGGTATTCAAAGCAATGGTCTTGAAAAAGTCAGGACCACCGAATTGTCCTTTTTCAGAAATCAATGCGGCTTCCGGATCCTGGATATCACGTCGCAAAGTCCAGACGTTTCCGGCATCAAAGAAAACAGCCCCCCGGAACAGCCAGAACAACGGGAAACGGTATTCCAGGTTGGCTTCGAGTTTCATATCACCCGTCTGGTTAGGAATCAGGAACGTAGTATCTTGCGGAGCGGATCCCGGTCCCAAGGTCCTCGCCTGCCAACCCCGCATGCTGTTGGCGCCACCCGACCAGAAGAGTTTTTCAAACGGTACGGATGATGAGTTGCCGTACGCATATCCCAGTCCTGCCAGGAAACGGGTAGCCAGGGCCTGCTTGTTTTCGGATCCGAATTTCCAGGTATAGCTGACTGTCCATTCACCGCGGACATACTGGGAATACGGAGATCCCCAGATCGTATAGGAACCGGCATTGTTCTGCTGCAGCACCGGATCAAACAGACTCAGCAAATTACCGGCAATATCAAATTGGAAACGCGAATAGAAACGGTTGCCGGCCGGATTCATGGCCGGATCTGAGGTATAATAATACGTGAATCCTGATCCGAGTATGAAGTGGTCCTTGTAGGAGTCCTGCAGAAAGGGATCTTGCAGACTTTCATAGAAGGAGTCTTTCATGTTGAAGATCTTCACAATATCGACTTGGAACGGAGTGACCGAGTAATAGGATGTCCGGGAGGAGTTGTTCCAGCTGTAACCCAGGGTCCCGCTGATCAGGTTCCGGGTATATTCCGGACGGTCTTGATAGTTGTATCCGATACTCAGGTCCGTACGGGGCAATGTCCTGGTAAACAAGCGGTCCGGCAGAAACAGGAAGGTCGGCAGACTCAGACTGGCCGATCCCCCGAATTCCGTGGAATGGGTAGGATCCTTGACCTTGTACTGAAAATTACCCATCAGACTGAGGTTGAACCATTCGCCTCCATGGAAGAGGTTTCTGTGGTAGTACGTCAGGGTCCCGGAATTGCCGAGCAGTCCGGTAGAGTTGCTGGAGGCTTCAAAATTCAGCTTGTAACCGGAGACCTTGGACGGAACCAGCCGGATGGTACAGTCCACCTGATTGGAATCCTGTTCTTCCAGAATCAAATTGACGCTATTGTACATCTGCATGCTGGAAAAACGCTGGTAAGTCTGGTTGACCATCCCTTCATTATACAGGGAGTCGGGCTGCATCCGGTTCATGCGTTGCAGTACGCTCGGCCGGATGTTCAGCTTCTTGTCGTACAACACGGAGAAATTGTCAAAAACCAGGGTATCCAGCACGGGATCGATTCCCGTGGACAAAGAGGCCTGATAGCGGATCAGGTCACTGACCGGATAGATGTACACATCCCCTATCCGGTATTGCCGATGGGCGCGGGCCATGTCCGGCGACTCGTTCCGGGTGTAGTTCAGGATCTTAAGATACAGGATAGCCGAGTCCTTTACCGCCACGGTGTCGGCTTCAAAGAAGAAATAGTTTTTGGTAAATCCATAATAACCGTGGTTACGGATCATGGTGGTCGCACGTTCGGATTCGGCCTCCAGCACTTGCTCCGACAAAACGATACCGGGCTGAACCAGGCTGTTGGCCGTGTCTTTCAGATACAGTGTCCGGAGGGTACTGTCAGGAATCTCATAATGGATGGCACAGATCGGATAGGTTTTTCCCAACCGGATTTCGTAGAACACTTCTGCTTTCTTGTTTGCTGCCGCCAGCGAATCCAGGACCTTGGAATGGTAATAACCCAAATAACGCAGGTGGGTCTCCATGTTGGATTTGGATTGTTCCACCAGGTTCATGTCGAGAATCACCGGCTCCTGCCCCACCTTCTGCACCGTCCGGTCCCACCAGTTGCCTGCTCCGCTGCTCCAGTTGTAGACACTCAAAAAAGGATTCCAATGGCCGAACCAGTAGGAATTGGGTTTCTGGCGGATGTAGGAACTGATTTCGGAAGCGGAATACTCCGGATACTGGTCCTGGTTGGCTACCTCTACATAATTGTCCAACAGACGATAAGAGCCTTCGGGAACCACGCGTGTGGTGCTGCAGGAATACGACAACAGACCCAGAGACAGGGTCAACACGATCACCCATACACCTGAAGCATCCTTGAATATCCTGCGTCTCATGAGAAAATAAGCCAACAATTTTTGTGCAAATGTAGGATTTTTCATCCGTATCTGGAAAAGTTCCTTACATTTGTATCAGGAAAATAATCCGACTTACTTGAATTAAGAAAATAACGGAAAAGTAACTTACTTACATTTAGAAAATGAAGAACAAGTACATTGATTTGATTGAACAGTCTTTTGAGTTTCCGCAGGACGAATTTCGCGTAGAAGACGGCGAGTTGTATTTCCACAACATTCCGATGATGGATCTCATTGAACAGTACGGAACCCCCTTGAAGATTTCCTACCTGCCGAAGATCTCTTCTCAAATCCAGCGGGCCAAACGGATGTTTAACGTAGCCATGGCCAAGGTGGACTACAAAGGAGAATACCACTACTGCTATTGTACCAAGAGTTCCCACTTTTCCTTCGTACTTGAAGAGGCACTCAAGAACGATATCCACATCGAGACCTCCTCGGCCTTTGACTTCAACCTGATTGAATCCCTCTACAACGAAGGCGTTATTGACAAGGACCTGTTCATCATCTGCAACGGCTACAAAAAGGACACCTACCTGGACAACATCGCCTCCTACATCAACAACGGATGGAGCAATACCATACCGGTCCTGGACAACATGGCCGAATTCAATGAGTTGGACAAACGGGTCAAGGAACCCTGCCGCATCGGCATCCGCATCGCTTCTGAAGAAGAGCCCAAATTTGAATTCTATACCTCGCGCCTCGGTATCCGCTATTCCGACATCATTCCGTTCTACCGCAACTGCATCAGCAAGAATGATAAATTCAAACTGAACATGCTGCACTTCTTCATCAACACCGGTATCCGGGACAACGCCTACTACTGGAACGAATTGGCAAAATGCGTTTCGGTTTACTGCGATCTGAAGACCATCTGTCCTGAACTTGAATCCCTGAACATCGGTGGCGGTTTCCCGATCAAGAATTCGTTGGCCATGGACTACGAATACGAATACATGGCAGAAGAAATCGTTGCCCAGATCAAGAGCATGTGCGAAGCGCGTGGCATTCCCGAACCGAACATCTTTACCGAATTCGGCAGCTATACCGTGGGAGAAAGCGGTGCAACCATCTTCCAGATCCTGGACGTCAAGCAACAGAACGACCGGGAACGCTGGTACATGGTGGACAGCTCCTTCATGACCACCCTGCCGGATACCTGGGGGATCAAACAACGTTTCATCCTGTTGCCCATCAACAAATGGAATTCAGGATACCAACGGGTCTTCCTGGGGGGGCTGACCTGTGACAGCCAGGACTACTACAACGCCGAAGCACACGCAAACGCCATCTTCCTGCCCAGTGTCAAAGACCGGTACGACGAACCGCTGTACATCGGATTCTTCCATACAGGCGCCTATCAGGAATCGATTGCCGGTTATGGTGGCATCCAACACTGTCTGCAACCCGCTCCCAAACACATCATCATTGACCGCGACGAAAACGGCGAATATACGACCAAGCTGTTCAGCAAAGAACAGACCTATAAATCAATGCTGAAGATATTGGGTTATTAATGCCTGACAGCATGAAAGTTACACTTACTAAGGCTGAGATTTCATTCTTGAAGGGGCTCAGCTTGAAAAAGAAACGCGAAGAACACGGATGCTTCCTGGTCGAAGGCAAAAAAATGGTCCAGGAAGCATTGGACTCTTCGTTTGAGGTAGCGGCCGTCTACTACCGGGACCAGATCGGAGAAGAGACGATGGCACGTATCTCACAACTCTCAACCCCCTCCCCCGCCTTGGCTGTCGTCCGTATGCCGCAACACTTGAGAAGAACCGATACACCACCTTTACCCACAGGACTTTGTCTCGCATTGGACGGTGTGCGGGATCCGGGGAACCTGGGCACAATTTTACGGATTGCAGACTGGTTTGGCATTGAGCAGATCTATGCATCCGACGATTGTGTGGAACTGTTCAACCCCAAAACCGTCCAGGCCACGATGGGAGCCATCTTCCGGAAAAGCGTCTATTACACCGACCTGATTCCACTGCTGGAGCGTTGCCGCCAAGCGGACATCCCCCTTTATGGCACCTTCCTGGACGGTCAGAACCTCTATCACGAGGATGCTGCACCGGTCGGCACCGGTCTGATTGTAATGGGCAACGAACACAACGGCATCTCAAAAGAAGTGAGCAACCTGCTCACCAAGCGGTTGCTCATTCCTCCCTATCCGGCCCACGCGCATACTTCCGAATCCCTGAACGTGGCCATTGCGACAGCACTGATCTGTGCGGAATTCCGTAGAAGACAACAGTAGCTATCTTACAATACTTTGATTACATTGAAGTTCCAGGGCTTTATCTTTACCAGCACCTGAGATCGCATATTCACGACTCCCAAGTACGCCGCAGCCGCTTGCGGAAGGCGGACCTGTACCTGCGCCTCCCAAGGAGAGAAATTGGCGCAGACCAATTCCACATGGCCTTGATAGCCCCGCAGAAAGGAATAATGATACCGGGGATCATACACTTCGCTGGAAGGATTGACGTATTGCAGGTCAAAAGTCTTTCCATAGCGGAACACCGGAGTCATGGCCATGGCCAGCAGTCGCCGATAGACAAAATGCACTTCGCATTGCTCTGTCGTCAGATACTTGGCAGGATTAGCTTCCCGCAGGCCTTTGAGCCAGTTTCTTACCGAGGCCACACTCCAGAAGTCAAAGATGGTGGTCTTCCCGTCCACCCCACTGAACCCTTCCGCCTCCATGCCCCGTTCTCCGAACTCCTGTCCGAAATACAACATGAAAGGTGTGGTGTTCAACAGCAGGGACACGGCCAGAGCCGGCAGTACGCGTAGAGGAGATCCGGCAAAAAAATCAGAAGCAATCCGCTGTTCATCGTGGTTTTCCAAAAAGTTCAGCATCTGATCCTGGTACTTGCCAAGGGCCTGCCAGTTTTGAGTAATAGAATCTGTTGATACTTTGTTTTCCAACAAATTACGTAGGGTATCATAAAGTCCTACTTTATCATAAAGATAATCAAATCCCGCTTCCAGGTAACTGCCGTACAAGGCAGGAGTATAGATTTCCGCAATGAAAAGAGCATCCGGGTATTGGCGTCTGACTTCTGACAAGGCCCAACGCCAGAAATCAACGGGGACCAGGTGGACCATATCGCAACGGAAGCCACCGACGCCTTTGCCCAGCCAGAAAAGCAGAATGTTGAGCATTTTGTTCCAGGTGTCGCGATCCTCGTAGTTGAGTTTGGCCGTATCGCTCCAATCATAATCATACCCTTTGCCGGGGTAATAGTTCCACGGTTGGAAATCAGCAGTTTGCGAGTGATAACATCGGGCAACATGGTTGGGCACAAAGTCCATGAGCGGCACCATACCTGCTTTCCGCGTACGTTCCAACAGGTCACAGTACGCCCCCATCGGGTCGGAAGAACGGCTCAGATAGTCATTTACCCGATAGTAATCCCGTATGGCATAAGGAGATCCGGCTTTCCCTTTCACGCCCTCATCTCCCTCCGTAGCATGATCCAATACACCGGTATACCAGATGTGCGTAATGGAAAGACCGCGCAGTTCTTCCAGAACGGCGTGGTCAATATCTTCAAAACAACCGCTGCCGTTTCTTTCCAGCGGTCCGTCAACAAGACAATCTTCCTGACGGTTTCCGAAAAGACGCGGCAGCAATTGATAGATCAGGAATTTTCCCTGCATAAGAACAATGAATAGGGATTATTCTTGGGGTTCCCAATTCAGGATCTTATAGAAATCGTATTCTTCCGGGTTAGCCACGAACTTGCGTGCAGCTTCGTAGTCAGCAGGGGTAACTGCATGCAGAATGTTGTGCATGACGTTGTGGAATTTCTCGTTGGAAATGTCCACCAGACGAGGCATGATCTTTCCGGTCTTCGGATCTTGCAGGTCTTTCAGGTACAAGGGATGGATTTTTCCGTTATGGTCAGCAAACACCATACAGCCGGTTTCTCCACGTTTGAAGAGCACCCAAACCCCAACTGCTAATTCGGAGCAATACATGAGGTCATAGGACACAGGTGTCTGACAACGAACATCATAACCAATTTCAATCGGACGAGTTTTTACCTTCAGGCCCAATGATGCCAATTTGTTTTCCAATGCCGTATTGAAGATCTGTGCTTTGGAAACTTTGCCCAATTCCGGGTGTCCGTGTGCATCGTAGGAGAAGACCACACCGGTCTTTTCCAGTTCGGCATCGCTCAAACTGTGGAAAACCCCTTCAGAAATCATGATACCCCCGTAGGAAATGCCCATGATTTTGCGTTTTACGATAGAAGAAACCGCCAGGTCAACAATCTTTTCAACGGTGATTTCGGTCTGGTTGAACATTTCCGGGATAACCACCATCGGATAGTGGCAGGAAGCTCCGATACCGAATGCCAGGTGGCCGGCAGAACGGCCCATCGCGGCTACCAGGAACCAGGTACCGCTGGTACGTGCATCTTCATACACGGTGGTAGCGATCCGGGTACCTTCCGACATGGCGGAGTAATAGCCGAAAGTCGGCACATCATCCGGCAACGGGAGGTCGTTGTCAATGGTCTTCGGAACGTGGATGTTCTGAATCGGGTATTGACGTTCCTGCAGGAATTTCGCAATACGGTTGGCGGTAGATGCCGTATCGTCACCTCCGACAGTCACCAGCAGTTTCACACGGTTATCCTGGAAGAATTTCAGGTTGAACTTTTGGTCAATGTCGTCTTGGGTCGGTTTGTAACGGCTCATCATCAGGTAAGATCCACCCCGATTGAAGATGTTGTCCGCCAGGAAGAAATCAATATCAATATAATCCGGTTCCTGAGAGAAAAGGCCTTTGTATCCACCATTCAACCCAATCACACGGTAACCGTTTTTCAAAAAAGTCTTGGCAATCGTCCCAACAACTGTGTTAATCCCCGGAGCGGGACCTCCTCCGGTCAAAATAACAATTGAATCTTTCATTTTGCGTGCTTTTAAAAAACAACAATTCTAATTTATCTCCTACAAAAAGCGGTGCAAATGTAGAACTATTTGTTGAGAATGGACGAAAAAATCGTATTTTTGTACGCTTATGGATATGACAAAATCTACCGCCCGACAACGCATCGATGCACTTCGGATCGAAATCCGCCGGCACAATCACAACTACTACGTGTTGAATATGCCGGAAATCACTGATTTTGAATACGATGTACTGATGATGGAACTCCAGGCCCTGGAAAAGAAATACCCGGACCTGATCACTCCCGACTCTCCGACACAAAGGGTCGGCAGCGATTTGGCGGAAGATGACACTCCCCGGGAATTCGAACAGGCCAAGCACCGCTATCCCATGCTCTCGTTGAGCAACACCTATGATCCGCAGGAGCTGGCCGCCTTTGACGATCGCATCCGCAAGTCCACCCACCAGCCGTTTTCCTATTCCTGCGAACTGAAATTTGACGGAACGGCCATTTGTCTGACTTATGAGCAAGGCAAACTGCTGCGGGCCATTACCCGCGGAGACGGAACGGTCGGGGACGTGGTTACCCGCAACGTATTGACCATTCCGGAAGTCCCCTCTTCGCTTACGGTACTTGCGGAGGGTTTCACCGGTAAGGAATCCTTTGAGATCCGTGGGGAGATCTACATGCCTTTCGCTGCTTTTGATGCGCTGAATCGGCAGCGTGAGCAAGAGGAAGAACCCCTGTTTGCCAATCCCCGCAATGCAGCATCCGGATCCTTGAAGCTGCAGGATCCCTCCCAAGTGCGCAAAAGGGGTCTCAAATGCGTACTTTATCAGCTGCTCGGCGAACAGTTGCCCTTCAAGAGCCAGGAAGAAGCGCTCCAAAGGGCCCGGGAACTGGGATTCCCGATTTCGGAACACATCCGCATCTGCAAAAACCTGGACCAGGTCATGGAATACATCCGGTACTGGGACCAGGCCCGCCACCGATTGCCCTTCCCCATTGACGGGATTGTCATCAAGGTGAATGAACTGGATGTACGGGAGCAGATCGGGTTCACCGCCAAAGCCCCCCGATGGGCAACTGCCTTCAAATTCAAGGCCGAAGAAGCCCGCACACGGGTGCTGTCCATTGACTACCAGGTGGGCCGCACAGGTGCTGTCACACCGGTCGCCAACCTGGAACCGGTACTGCTGTCCGGGACCGTTGTCAAACGGGCTTCCCTGCACAATTATGAACAGATGTGCCAGCTGGACATCCGCCTGGGAGACTGGGTCTATGTCGAAAAAGGCGGGGAGATCATCCCCAAGATCACCCGGACCGACCCTTCGCAACGCGATCTGTTCCAAAGTTTACCTCCCGAATTCCCGACTCATTGTCCGGACTGCCATACGCCGCTGGTCAAGGACGAAACCGAAGCCCGGCATTACTGTCCCAACCGGGAAGGCTGTCCCACCCAGATCAAGGCCTGGCTGCTGCATTTTGCCTCCCGCAAGGCCATGGACATCAACACCGGGGAAGCCACCATCGCGCAGCTATACAACCGGGGTTACCTGCGCACCCTGCCGGATTTTTACCGGATCCGCAAAGAAGACCTGTTGACCTTGGAGGGCTGGAAAGACCGTTCTGCCGAACGTTTCCTCAAATCCGTCGCAGCTTCCAAAAAGACAGAATTTGCCCGCGTACTCTACGCACTGGGCATCCGCCACGTCGGTGAAATGACGGCCCGGACCCTGGCAGCCCATTTCCGGAGCATGGACGCCCTGCAGCATGCTGACCGCGACCGGTTGCTGGAAGTGGCGGACATCGGAACAGTCGTAGCGGAGAGCATCCTTGACTATTTTGCACAGGAACGTCACCGGGCAATGATAGCAGACCTCAAAGCCATGGGCCTCCAGATGGAAGAAACCGCGTCCACAGCCACTGTCCTTTCCGACCGGCTCGCTGGAGCAACCGTGGTCATCACAGGCACGTTCTCCCGGCCCCGCGATGAAATGAAAAAGACCGTCACCGCCCACGGTGGAAAAACTACCGGCTCGGTTTCCGGAAAGACCACCTTCCTGCTGGCCGGGGAGAACCCGGGTCCGGACAAGGTCCGCAAGGCAGAATCCCTGGGGATTCCCATCTTGAACGAAAAGACATTCAACGATCAATATATCAATATAAATAATTAAAAATTCAAACGCATGAACAGCATTAAAATCAAAGAAAGAGTCCACTATCTGGGCGTCAATGACCGTAAGAAACACCTGTTTGAAAACAACTGGCCCCTGCCCTACGGTGTTGCCTACAACTCCTACCTGATTACGGACGAAAAAAATGCCCTTATCGATACCCTGGAATACGGTTCACGTCCGGATTACCTGGACAGCATCCGTGCCCTGCTCAATGGAAAGCCTCTGGATTACCTGATCATCAATCACATGGAACCGGACCACTCCAGCATGATCGGAGAAATCATCCGGAATTTCCCGGAAGTGAAGGTTGTAGCCAACAACCGCACCAAGATCATTCTGGACCATTACTACCCGATGGACGATGAACGTTTCCTGCAGATTGCTGAAGGCGATGTCCTGGATATGGGTTACCACAAACTCACCTTCGTGATGGTTCCCTGGGTACACTGGCCGGAAACCATGGTCACGTATGACACCACCGATCAGATCCTCTTCTCCTGCGATGCCTTCGGTTCCTTCGGTACCCTGGATGGCGGCATCTTCGACGATGAAGTGGAATTCGACGAAGTGAAAGAAAGCGAAATGCGCCGTTACTATTCCAACATCGTGGGCAAATACGGCGTGCCGGTGCAGGCTGCCCTCAAGAAGCTGTCGGGTCTTCCTGTCGAGAGGATCTGCAGCACTCACGGACCTGTATGGCAGGCATGCATCCAGGAGGTGGTGGCTCTGTATGACAAGATGAGC
>CALCYB010000175.1 GCA_937906485.1 uncultured Rikenellaceae bacterium | reverse complement strand
ATCTTAGGTGCCAACGGCTGCGGCAAATCCACCTTCCTTTCCATTCTGGCCGGTGTGCTGCGCCGGGATGGGGGAGAATTTCTGGTGGACGGGGAAGACCTCTTCGCCGATGCCAAATTCCGCAGCCAGTGCATCGGCTATGTTCCCCAGGGAACCCCTCTGCTGGAGGAGCTCACCGCCTGGGATAACCTGCTGCTCTGGTACGACTGGGACACTCTGAAGGAGGAGCTGGAGCAGGGTGTGCTGCGGACTCTGGGCATCGGGGATTTTCTGAAAGTTCCCGTATCCAAGATGTCCGGCGGTATGAAAAAGCGGCTGTCCATCGGCTGCGCCGTGGCCGCCCGGCCTCCCATCCTCCTGCTGGACGAACCCACCTCGTTTCTGGACATGCCCAACCGCTATGAGTTGTGCGCACTGTTGGCGGACCTGGCCCATCAGGAACAAAAATGCATCCTCTTCTCTACCCACGAGCTGGACATCGCCACCTCGGTCTGTGACTCCATTGCCCTGATCGATGCGCCCCATCTGTATCATTTGCCGACGGACCGGATGCTCCAGAGCGGTCATATCGACCGGTTGTTCACCAGGGCAAAGTTCCATGGAAGCCCTACAAAAAAGACTCCCAGCGATCGCTGAGAGTCTTTAGCTGATTACCAACCCAAATCCTTCATGGTTCTGGGTTTGGGGGTCTTCGGCAGCGGCTTGCGGTCTTTGAGCTGTTCCAGCGCGACCTCAATGGCCTTGTTCAACTGCTGGTCTTCACCCTTGTACTCCAGTATCGGATCATTGTCAATCACAATATCGGGATCCACCCCGTGGTTTTCGACAATCCAAGCTCCAGTGGCCGCATCATAATTCGTAAAGAAGGGAACCCGCACGTCGGTACCGTCCATGTAGGGCAATGAGCCGCTGATTCCGACAATACCTCCCCAAGAACGGGTACCGATGACCGTACCCAGCCCGTTGGCCTTGAAACTCCAGGGGAAGAGATCGCCATCAGAGGCCGAATACTTGTTCAACAACAACACCTTGGGTCCATGGTGGGTAGCATCCGGAATGGTACCGTTGCTTTCGCGTCCCCGGTACATGGTCATCCGGTAAGGCTTGCGCAACAGACGTTCAATGATCATCGGCGAGACATTTCCGCCGCCATTGGCCCGATCATCAATGATCAGTGCCTCCTTATCCAATTGGGGATAGAAATAACGGGCAAATTCGTTCAGACCATCGGGTCCCATATCCGGGATATAGATATAGCCTACCCGACCGTCCGTAGCTTCGTTGACCTTGCGGATGTTTTCCTGTACCCAATTGTAATGGTAAAGGGGATATTCGTTGTCAATGGGACGAACCACCACTTTCCGGGCACCATCCATTTTCGGTTGGGAATTGACGGTCAGCTCGGTCAGCACATTGGCCTTGCCCACCAGCAACTGGTAGATGTTCGCAACACGGGAGGTCGGAACACCGTCAATGGCAAGAATGTACTCACCTTCCTTCACACCGAGACCCGGTTCATCCAGGGGTGAACGCAGGGTCGTGCTATAGACCGCACCGGGCAAAATCCGGTCGATCCGGAAATAGCCGCTCTTGTCCTTGCTCAACTCGGCTCCGAGCAAGCCCATCGGAATCCGCTCCGGACGAGGCATTTCACCCGGATTGACATAGGCATGCCCACAGCCCACCTCTGCAATCATTTCTCCGAGCAAATAATTGACATCCAGGCGAGTCTGCGCATAAGGCAACAGGACTTCGTATTTTTTCTTGATGGCTTTCCAGTCCACTCCGTGCATGTTTTCCAGGTAGAAACCGTCACGGAAAGCACGCCATACTTCGTCATAAAGCTGTGCCCCTTCCTGTGCATATTGGACAGTGGTCACCATGTTGCGCGTATCCACCGCTTCTTTCAGGTTGACCTTGGCAGCCGGAAAATCAGCCACATAGAATTTTCCTCCCCGACGGAACAAAGCCTTGCGGCTGCCCGGGGTCAGGATGTAGGAGGCTCCTTCGATCACCGTCTCATCCTTTTGCGTACCGAGGTCAAACACCTTCACGCTGTTTCCTTGCTGATACCACACCTTTTTGCCATCGCAGTAAAAATTGCGGTAGAAGCCTGCCGGCAGCGGAAGTTTGATCAGACGGCCCGGCAGTCCTTCGGGATCCACCGTCACCTGCACCGGTGCTTCTTCCTGTTTTTTGGCATCCGCCTTACCATCGGTAGGCAGCAAGGGAGAAGGCGTGTTCTGTGCCAACATGGCCATATAGACCCCGTTCATCCGGTTGTAGGTATGGTTCCATTCCAGCTGGCCATAGGTCGGATTAAAATCTCGGGCTGAGGTAAAGATCAGGTACTTGCCGTCCTGACTGAAGACCGGAGAAGAGGAATCGTACCAGGATTCGGTCACCGGGTACTCTTTACCGGTGGCAAGGTGATACACGTACACGACACTCATCTGGTTGTGGTCCGGTTTGGTGTAGGTCAGCCATTGGCTGTCCGGGGAATACTGCACGTCATGGAGTTCGCCATCCGCATGTTGGAACAAGGTGTGTTTCTTGCCGCTGGCCACATCCACTTCCACAATACGGTTCTTGCGGTCGGTGTAGAGGATCTTCTTGCTGTCCGGACGCCAGATCAGCCGACGGATGTAGGTATCGTTTTTCCTGGTCAACTGGACAGGCTCCGATGCGCCGACCGTATAAAGATAGATTTCGGTTTCACCGGTACCGTCTCCGATGTAGGCAATGTGCTGGCCGTCAGGACTCCAGGCTGCTCCCCGGTCATTGGATCCGGAGGTGCGGGTCAGGTTTCGGGTAACCCCCTCGGTTGCCGGCACATCAAACACCTCTCCGCGGGCAGTCAGCACCAGGCGTTTTCCATCCGGGGAAAGACTGGCGGCGGTCACCCGGTTGACGACGTGTTTGATTTCATCACGCGCCTGCACATGATCCGCATTCAACGTGATTTCAATTCGGGTCGCCTGACGGGTTTTCGGATCGAAGCGGTACAGGTAACCGGCCTGCTCATAAACGATGATGTTTCCGTCAGTACTTGGAAATTTGATGTCGTAATCCCGGTAATCGGTCACCTTTTCCGTCTTTTTGGTCACGGTATTGTACACAAACAGGTTCATGATCCTGTCGCGGTCGCTGATGAAGAAAATCTCATCTCCGATCCACATCGGGAAAATATCCTGGGAGACATGATTGGTAATGTTCTCTACCGTTTCTGCGACCGGATCATAGATCCACACATCGTCGGCCATGCCGCCTTTGTAATACTTCCAGGTACGGAACTCCCGCATCACGCGGTTATAAGCCAGTTTGGTACCGTCGGGCGAGTAACTGCAGAAGCCGCCTTCGGGAAGCGGGAATTCTTCGGGCATGTTGCCCTCCTGGTCCACCGACCAGAGCTTGCCGGTAAAGCTGTCGCTGATGCGGTTGCGGTAAACGATGTTTCTTCCGTCACGGGTCCAGGTCATGACGATGTTGTTCGGTCCCATCCGGTCTCCCAGATCATCCCGGCTGTTGGTGGCTGTGTAGGTCAACCGGAAGGGCTCTCCTCCTTGGGCTGACATCAGGTAAACTTCGGTATTGCCGTCATACTGTCCGGTAAAGGCTATCGACTTGCCATCAGGAGAATAACGGGCAAACATCTCATACCCTATGTGGGAAGTCAGGCGCTGGGCCTGCCCGCCACCCAGGGGGGCTTTGTATAAATCACCGGCGTAGGAAAAGACCACGTCCTGTCCGTTGGTTGCCGGAAAACGCAGGAGCCTTGCCTCTTCCGCATGGAGACCGGCACAGATTCCCGCAAAAAATCCTAACAAAAGTAACTTCTTCATAAGCGGCTTTTTTATGTTATCCTTGTAGCAAATTTACCGATTATTTTCAAACAAATTCCTAACTTTGGGGAAAATTTCAAACAATCTGACATAAACCTTACTATGGCATTTATTAACAGGAACACCAAGTACAATTGGGAATTCGTAAACATCGGGGGAGCAACACGCGTACGCATCTCCTCCGGCGAAGACATCGCACACCTTGAAGAACTGGACCCCAAAATGTGGACCGTCCTCTCCTGCCCGGTCAATGGCCTGGAGATCGATGAGAAAAGCCTTTCCTACATGGACCACGACAAGGACGGAAAGATCCGTGTTCAAGATGTGATCCATACTCCCAAATGGATTACCGGTGCCGTCAAACATCGTGACATCCTGCTGCAAGGTACCGACCGCATCGATCTGAACGAGCTGAACCTGGACGATGAAACCGGTAAGAAGATACACAACTCTTCCAGACAGATTCTGGAAAACCTCGGCAAGAAGGGAGAGGTCATTTCATTGGCCGATACAGCGGACATCGTGGCCATTTTTGCCAAGACCCGGTTCAACGGAGACGGCGTCATCACCGAAGCCACCACCGATGACCTGGATGAAAAAGCCGTCATCGCAGGCATCATGGCCTCGCAAGGCAGCGTCAATGACCGCAGCGGGGCAGCCGGGGTCAATGCCGAACTGATTGAAAAATACTACAAAGCCCTGGAAGAATACACGGCCTGGAGATCGGCCCAAGTACCGGCTCCGTTCGGTGATCAGACGGACTCGATCATCGCTGCCTACAACG
>CALCYB010000174.1 GCA_937906485.1 uncultured Rikenellaceae bacterium | reverse complement strand
GTTCACGCTCATATCAATATTGGATGACTTCTATTCCGGCACGAGTCAGCAGTTCAATACCGTCGCGAACACGATAATCCTTGTGGTAGACCACACGGCTGATGCCCGACTGAATGATCAGTTTGGAACATTCCATACAGGGAGCATCCGTGACATACAAGGTCGCACCCTGGCTGCTGTTGCCTGATTTGGCAATCTTGGTGATGGCATTGGCTTCTGCGTGAAGGACACAGGGCTTGGTCAGGCCCTGTTCGTCTTCACACACGTTCTCAAACCCTTTGGGCATCCCGTTGTACCCATCGGAAATGATCATGTTGTCCTTGACAATCAAGGCACCTACCTGCCGTCTGACGCAATAGGAGTTCTTGGCCCAGACAGCCGCCATTTCCAGGTAACTCAGGTCAAATTGCCGTTGTTTTTCAGGTCTCATATCAGCGTTGGTACAAATAGCGTTTGATGCTCTTCTTCGGAGTCTTTTCGAACTCTTCCGGGAAGATTTCGACGTTGGAGAGCTTGCAGTAATTCGGCAGGTCCTTGTTCAACTCCAGGATGCTGTCCTTGAGTTTCTGCTGCAATTGGTCGCGGCTCAGGCCGTCGGCTTCCGCCATTTCCATGTCCGGATACACCAATGCAACGAGCAGTCCCTTGTCTTCAATCACCAGCGATTCCACCACATAAGGCATGTTGTTGATTTCGCTTTCGATCTCTTCAGGGTAGATGTTCTGTCCGGAAGGGCCGAGGATCATGCTCTTGGAACGGCCGCGGATGTACAGGAAACCATCTTTGTCCATGACGCCCAGGTCGCCGGTCTTGAACCATCCGTCTTCGGTGAAGGCATCACGGGTAGCCTGTTCGTTCTTGAAATATCCCAGGAACACATTGTCTCCGCGTACTTCGATCTCACCCGCTACATGGATCGGATCTTCGGAGTCGATCCGCACTTCCATGCGCGGCGCAGGGCATCCGCAAGAATACAGACGGGCCTTGTTCCAAGGGGCATAGGTAATGATCGGTGCACATTCGGTCATCCCGTAACCGACGGTAAAGCGGAAACCGATGCGTTTGAGGAAGGCTTCTGCTTCACGGTTGAAGGCGGCCCCGCCGATGATCACTTCGCCAAACTTGCCTCCAAATGCAGTTTCCAACTCACGGTTGATCCGTTGGTGGATGACATCATCGATTACCGGCAGACGAAGCAGGTGCTTCAAAGCCTTGCGGTTGATGATCGGAACCAGTTTCTTCTTATAAATCTTCTCAATGACCAGCGGCACGGAGATGATGACATCCGGTTTGACGTTGCCGAAGGCTTCCAGAATGATTTTAGGCGTAGGCAGGCGTGTGAGAAAATGCACGTGCGCACCAATGCACATCTCAAAGAAAAACTCAAACATCATTCCGTACATATGCGCGGTAGGCAACATGGAGACGATGTTGGAAGCATTGTCCAATTGCGGGAATACCTCCATGGCAAACAGGACATTGGAGTACAGCGCACGGTAAGGAATCATGACCCCTTTGGAGAAACCGGAGGTTCCGGAAGTATAGTTGATCATAGCCAGTTCTTCCGGCTTGTCTTCGTAATAACAGATGCTTTCCGGTTGGAAACTTCTCGGGTACTTCTTGCCGAAGAGTTCGTTCAGGTGTTCGCGTGTATCCAGAATATTTTCTTTGGCGGCATACAAGAGGGAGAAGTCCTTCAAGGCAATGATGGCATCCAGGTTGGGCATCTCTGCCTGACTCAATCCGTCCCAGACCACATCCCCGACGAACAGGATGCGTGACTCTGAGTGATTCACCAAATAATGGACATTGGAGGATTTGAACTCGTGCAAAATGGGTACGGGAACAGCCCCGTAAGTCAAGGCTGCGAGGAAGGCAACCCCCCAGTTAGCCTGGTTCCGGCCACAAATC
>CALCYB010000173.1 GCA_937906485.1 uncultured Rikenellaceae bacterium | reverse complement strand
ACATCCACACCGACAGAAGCAAGACAGCCGCCACTACTTCCGCCAACCAACAAGTGGCAGAACTGACTCCAGCCCAGACCAAAGAACGCATCATCTGCCTGTGTCTGGTATTTGCCGTGGTCATTTTCTTCTGGATGGCTTTCCACCAAAACGGTTCAACCCTGACCTACTTCGCCCGGGACTATGTCGCCACCCAGTCTACCGGTCTGCAAAGCATGGCTTTTGACGTAGTCAACCTAGTACTGTGCATCGTCATCGTGTACGGTCTGTTCGGTCTGTTCCAAAGCAAAGGTGCCAAAGGCAGAAGCATTTCCGTCGTTGTTATTGTAGCTGCCATCTGTGGATTGGTAATCAAATACAACGCATTACCGGCCGTTACCGAAATCAGTGCTCCCATTTTCCAACAATTCAACGCCTGCTTTGTGGTCATGCTGACCCCCGTCTCCATTGCCTTGTTCAGCGCATTGGGCAAACGCGGCAAAGAACCTTCCGCACCATTGAAAATCGGACTGGGTATGCTCGTTGCCGGAGTTGCCTACATCCTGATGACCGTCGGCTCGATCGGGCTGCCGTCCCCTGCAGAACAAACCGCATTGGGTGAAGCGGCTACCCGTGTATCTCCCAACTGGCTGATCTCCACCTACCTGATCCTCACCTTTGCTGAATTGTTGCTCTCCCCGATCGGTATCTCTTTTGTCACCAAGGTCGCACCTCCCAAGTACGCAGGCATGATGATGGGCGGATGGTTTGTCGCCACAGCCATCGGCAACTTCCTGGTAGCTGTACCCGCCATGATGTGGGGAAAATCCCTGACCGTGGTATGGGGCACCCTGATTGCAATCTGCCTGGTTGCAGCCTTCTTCATCTTCATCATCCTGAAGCGTCTGGAGAAAGTTGCCAAGTAATGGGGATTGAGTCTCAATTTTGTAGAATTATTATTACATTTGTAGGATAGAAATTTAAAGTCCCAGCAATATGATGAATGATTTTCAAAAGGCAATCATAGCCGGTATTCCCGACGAACTTCCCCAACCCAAGCCGTACGATCCGGCCATCAACCATGCGCCCAAGCGCAAAGAAATCTTGACCCCGGAAGAAAAGAAATTGGCGCTCCGCAATGCACTACGCTACTTTCCGGCCAAACATCACGCTGTTCTGGCAAAAGAATTTGCCAAGGAGTTGGAAGACTATGGCCGAATC
>CALCYB010000172.1 GCA_937906485.1 uncultured Rikenellaceae bacterium | reverse complement strand
AACCCAATGATGGGGGCAGCAGTTTCGGTATTACAAAAGTAAAGGCCCTGGATCAGCTGGATGATGCCATCCGGAGAGCCTTTTTGGAAGGGGAAACGGTGCTGGTTGAGGCCGCCATTACGGGAAGGGAATTTACGCAAGGAGTGTATTTTGACGGGAAACAAGCCGTCGTCCTGCCCATGACCGAGATCGTTACCGAGCGCGAGTATTTTGACTACGAAGCGAAGTACAAGGGTTTGAGCCAGGAAATCTGTCCGGCCCCCGCACCGGAGCCGTTGCACGGACTGGTGCGTGAAACGACCTTGAAGATTTTTGCCCACCTCGGCAACCGGGGATGGATGCGGATCGATTATATTTACGATGGACAACGTCTCCATTTGCTGGAAATCAATCCCACACCGGGGATGACCGAAGCTTCACTGGTTCCGGTTCAGTTGTGTAATGCCGGTATTTCCATGCGTACGTTCACATCGCAATTGTTGGATCAGATTTTACAGAAATGATGAAAAGATTGCTACTGGGAGTAGGGCTGTTTTTGCTGGCCGGCACTCCGGCTGTTTTTGCACAACAGCATCAAGGCGTTCCGAAAGACCCGAATGTCATTATGGGACGTGCGTTCTGGGACATCAACGGCAACGGTTTGCAGGATCCGGATGAACCGGGTGTTGCCCAAATGGAAGTCAATGACGAAGCCTCATCGGTCTATACGGACCAGACGGGATATTTTGCGCTACGCATCCAGCCGGATTCCCATTATGTGCGCTATACCGTGCCGGAAGGTTATCGTCTGGTCAATACCCTGTGTCTGGATGTGAGCAAACAGGAAAATCGTCAGATCCGTCTGGTGCTGGTTCCGCTGGTCAAGTTGAACCATGATTGAGTCCCGGACATTTGCGGAAGCGGTTCGGGAAATGACACGCCTGCTGGAGGCCGGATTTTGCCAGCAGGAAGCAAAGGTACTTGCCCTTCGGCTGTTTTCAGAGCGTTTGGGAGTACCGGAATACCGTTGCTGGATGGATCCTCAGATGCCGGTGGCGGAAACGGTCTGCCGGCAATGGGAACAGGATATCCGGCAGTTGCTGGAGCAGCGCCCGTGGCAATATGTAGTGGGACGGGCAGAATTTGACGGTCATACTTTTGCTGTGAATGAATCGGTTCTGATTCCACGGCCCGAGACCGAGGAGTTGTTGCGCCTGGCCGTTGATCGCGTCCAGTCCCGGTGGGGAGCCTCTGCCTCGTGGCTGGACCTGTGTACGGGTTCCGGCTGTCTGGCCTGGTCATTGGCCGCTCGCTTTCCCCAAGCCAAAGTAGGCGGGGTGGATCTTTCGGAAGCTGCCCTGTCGGTCGCTTCCTCCCAGTCTATACCGGTCAGATCACCTTTTTTTCTGAAAGCCGATCTTCTGGCAGAAGTGCCGGCTGAGTTGGGTACAGCGACCTGGTGTGCCCTGATCAGCAATCCTCCTTATGTACGGGTAAGCGAACAGGCGCAGATGGCATCCTGTGTGTTGGACTACGAACCGTCGATGGCCCTGTTTGTTCCGGATGAAGACCCTTTGCTCTTTTACAGGGCGTTGACGCGTTGGGCACAGGTCCTGCTGCGACCCGGTGGCCAGGTCTTCTGGGAGATCAATGAGGCCTTTGGCGAAGAACTCTGTCAGTGGGTCCGTTCGCAAGGTTTTGTTTCGGTCCAGTTGTGCAGGGACTTTCGGGACCGTCCCCGTTTTATCTTATTTGAAAAGTAGGCGGCAAAGTGCGGGAACATCGGCCACTTCTACGATCTTGATCGTTTGGAAGCGTCCGGTATCGGCAATTTGGTTGAAAGATGAGATGAAAATGCGTTCAAAACCCAACCGTTCGGCTTCCGCAATGCGTTGTTCGATATGACTGACCGGACGTATTTCTCCGCTGAGGCCCACTTCTGCTGCAAAAGCGGTCTTGTCGCTGATGGGCAGGTCGAAATTGGACGAAAGGATGGCGCATACCACCGCCAGGTCGCAGGCCGGATCGCTGACACGCAGGCCGCCAGCCACGTTCAGGAAAACATCTTTGGCCGAAAGCTTGAATCCGGCTCTTTTTTCCAGTACTGCCAGCAGCATGTTCATACGACGGGTGTCAAATCCGGTGGCAGAGCGTTGGGGGGTGCCGTAGGCTGCGGAAGAAACCAGGGCTTGCATTTCGATCAGGAAGGGTCGGCTGCCATCCATCATGGCACTGATGGCAACCCCGCTCAAATCCTCCGCATGGCTGGGTATCAGCATTTCTGACGGGTTGCTTACCTGCCTGAGCCCGTTGCTGTTCATTTCAAAAATGGCCAGCTCGGCTGTGGACCCGAAACGGTTCTTGATGGAGCGCAGGATGCGGTAGGCGTGACGGGTATCCCCTTCAAATTGCAGTACAACATCGACGATGTGTTCCAATACTTTGGGACCGGCCAGGGAGCCGTCTTTGGTAATATGACCGATGAGCAGGACCGGGGTGTTGGTTTCTTTGGCATAACGCAGCAGCATGGCAGCACATTCCCTGACTTGGGAAACCGAGCCCGGGGAGGAATCCAGGGCTTCGGAATAGATGGTCTGGATCGAGTCGATCACCAGCAGGTCGGGTTGCACTTGACGCGCCTGTTGCAGGATGTTTTCCAGCAGGGTTTCTCCAAGAATCAGACACTGGTCGTGGAGTTGCCCAGGGCTAAGCCGTTCCGCACGGAGTTTGATCTGCCGGGGGGATTCCTCGCCGGAGACATATAAGGTCTTCAGCTGCGGACAGTGAAGGGGAATCTGCAGGGAGAGGGTGGATTTTCCGATCCCGGGCTCACCGCCGATCAGGATGATGGATCCTTCGACCAGTCCGCCACCTAGGATGCGTTCGACCTCGGCATTGCCGATCCGGATGCGGCCTTGCTCGGTCAGGTCAATGTCCTTGAGGGTCATGGGTCTGGGATTCTCCGTGGCCAGCAAGGAGCGGGCCCGTCCTCCCGTAGAGGCAGTGGTGTTGGTCTTAGGCGTTATGATTTCTTCCACCATGGAGTTCCATGCTCCACAGGCGGGACATTTTCCCATCCATTTGGAACTCTCATTTCCACATTCTTTGCAGAACCATGCTGTTTTAGATTTTGCCATAGTGATGCAAAAATAGTACATTTGCATTTCAACTCAAATTTCCAGACCATGAAATCCATTTGCCGTACTCTGTTGGTGGTCTTGTTTGTTCTCGGACTGCTGCCTGTTGCTACAGTTGCACAAACGACCTCCAACCAAGCACTTTTCCGTTATATCGAAGAGGTTCGCCAGACCTGGCGGATACCGGGACTCTCGGTCTCGGTGGTAGCCGGAGACAGTACGGTCTTTGCGGAAGGTTTCGGTTCGCTGCGCAACGATACCTACCTGCCGGTGCAGGCCCAAAGCCTGTTTCACATCGGTTCGGTTTCCAAATCCTTTACGGCGGCCATAATTGCTTCCATGGTGGATGAGGGACTGTTGAAGTGGAATGACCGGGTGGCGGACCTGATACCGGATTTTTTCTGGCCGGATCCTTGGGTGCGGGAGCGGATGCTGGTGCGTGATCTGATGCTGCACAGCACCGGATTGCGAGGTCAGGCTGGAACCTACCTGCCCAACCTGGGGTATAGCCGGGATCAGATCTGCGCAATGATCGGCCGCATGGAGCCGGGATATACCTACCGCGGCAATTTTGAGTACAACAACGTGACCTTCTTGATCATCAGCCAACTCATCGAGCAGTTGACCGGGAAAACCTGGGAAGAGAACCTGCAGGAGCGTCTGCTGGATCCGCTGGGCATGAAGCGGACGGTAACGGGACAACAGGGTTACCTGGCGGCCGGAGAAAGAGCCTCTTGTCAACATGAGTTTCTGTTCGATGCCAAAGACACGGTCAGGACCCGTCTGTTGGAAGGGGACGACCGGGCGTTGAACTGGCTGACGGTTGTCGGTCCGGCCGGTGGTGTCTGTTCGGATGCTGCGGAAATGACCCAATGGCTCCGTCTGCACTTGAACGAAGGAGAGGTGGATGGTGTGCGGGTGCTCTCCAAGGCCAGCATGCGCGAGTTGCACAAAGGCCGTACCGTCGTTTCACAAGGAGACGATTACATCCGCTTGTACGGCCTGTGCTGGTACGTGGAACAAAATGATGCGTATAAGGTCATTTATCATACCGGAACCACATGGGGACATACAGCCCTTTGTGCGTTTGTGCCCGAAATGGGGTTGGGCATCATGATTCTCTGCAATTCGGAAGTGAGTGACGGGGCCCGGCATGCGATTATGCGGCGCATTGTGGATGACTACCGCGGTGCTCCCCAAAAGGATTATAACCGCGAAAACTTTGTGCAGTGGGCCGACCGTCAGTTTTCCTACCTGGAAGAAGATGAGCAGCAAGTAGACGGTGCCGTGCCTTTTGTCCGTTGTTCAAATGCCTCGCTGGTGGGCCGTTATCAGAAAGATGCCTTGTTTGGTGATGCCTGCGTTTATGAGGAAGGCGGCCAATTGTGGATCCGTATCGGTGGAAAGTCCTGGTCCCGTCCTCTGGAATTTGACCCGGAGCAGGGATATTTTTTCTGGATGGATGGCCATTGTTTCCCGGTAAGTTTTGAGATGGGCCAGGACGGCAAAGCAAAAACCCTCAACGTGGAGTTCAATTACCACGAAGAGGGCTTTGGGGGATGGGTCCGTTGCGATGACTGACCGGTTGGATGACTAAAGGATACCGGTCCAAGGACGATTACCAGGAGTCCAGGGAATCAAGTTGATTTCTGCCAGGATGTGGGTATCCGGATGTTGCAGCACGGTGTCGATTTCATCCAGTATCATCAGCAGGTAGGCGATTTCTTCTGCAAGTCCTGCCATATCGGACGGGTCGCCGCCGATCAGGGCAAGCAGGGTTGCCAGGTCGTCCGGATTCATGGTTTGCATCAGTTCCTGAATGGAGTCAATATAATTGGAGAGCAAGGCTTTGTCAACATAGATCCGCAGGTTCTGTCCTGTCAGGTCATAGTTCAATTTCAATTGGAAAAACGGGACATCGGGCTGTTGGGGCTGTGAGGCTTTGCTCAGGCTTCCTGCAGTAGCCATCAGCAGGGAGGTTCTGGCATACAGGTAAAGATAATCCTGGGTGTAATATTGGGCAAAACCGTGCAATTCCGAATTTTGGATGTTCATCATTTCTTGCCCTTCCGGAGTCAGGTAGACATTGACATAGCCGGCTTCTGAAAATTCCAGAGCGTCCACCAGGGTGCCGAGGGAGCAGGCCATGGAGTTGAACTCATAGAGCAAGGCCTGTAATTCTTCTTCTGAGGGAAGTGGATCTGAGTCGATCGTAAGGGAACTGTCTTCCGGCAGACGGATGTCCAGGGAGAGGGAAGGAATTTCCATCGGTATGTTCAGGTGTTCACCGGAGGTGGCAGCCAGCATCCATTTTCCGGTAATGTCGTAGTCGGCCTCGTATTCAATGCGCAGGTCCAGTTTCTGGTCCGATACCGTTCCTTCGAGGTCAATTTCAAAATAAGGGCTGTCAAATTCCCCTTCAATGCTGTAAAGGGAGCCATTGCCCAATCCGTTCTTTTCGCAGGCGATGCGGAGCAGAGGAGCTTCCTGGAGGATGCTGTGCAACTCAACGGTCACTTTGCCGGGTTGTTGTTCAGAAATGACGACCTTGCTTTTTCCGATGTCGATGGGGTCCCATTGGACAGAATTCATCCGGATGGAGAGATTTTCGTCCGAGAAGGTCTGGTTGTTGTTCTTGTTCGGGCTGCTGTCATCTGTACTGCAGGATGACAGACCGATTATCAGAGCAAAGGCACAGAGTGCTGTAAACAATGTTTTCTTCATATGATGTAAATATTTACTTATAAGATGCAATTTTTTAAGAAACGTTGCAATGTTTGGTTGTTTTTTTTCTCCAGCAAGAGACGTTCCAAACTGATGTGCATCCTGTAATTCCAGATATGTGAAGGGTTTGCCGGTTGGTTGATGCGTTCTTCTTCGGCTATCGGATGCCGCAGCTCGGCAAAAAGGGACATCCAGTCCTGCCAGGGCAGGATGATCCACATGGCAGGGCTGTCCAGGTGCTCACGGATGATCTTCCGGCAGGTAGATACCGGGCAATCCTGGGCGCGGGGATGAACCTCTTTCCACCAGCCCCGCAGCGTACTGGTGTCGTGTGTGCCGGTCGTGCATACGCAGCGGTAAGGGTATTCGGCGGGGTTGGCCAGGCTGCGGCCCGGCTGTTTGGGCATGCGTTGGACTTCCAGTGTGGCGATGCGCAGGCGGTTGAGGACATCCGGAACACAGTTGGGAATCATCCCCAGGTCTTCGGCGCAAGGCAACAGGTCGGTGGATGCGATCAGCTCCGGCAGTTTTTCCAGGGCAGAGGCCTCCCAGCAGGCATCGTTGCGCTGGTAGAAGAATTCGTGGTAAAGCTGGTCATAGCGGGATTTTTCGGCAGGAGTCAGTTGCCGGTAACTTTCGCTCGTGTGGGCCTGGATAAACGGATGGACTTTGTCCGGTTGTCGGGGATCCTCGACCCAAAGCTGGCCGTTGAGGTGTTCTGCTTTCAAGGGGAAACCGGCTTGGGCCAGTTCTTCAGCACTGTAGGGCAGGGCCGGACTGAAATGGCCCAGGGTGCCCTGGCGATGGGGTCGGGGAATTTCCCAGATCCGGAAAAATCCGAGGATGTGATCGATGCGGTACATGTCAAAGTGGTCAGCCATGCGGACAAAGCGTTTCTTCCACCAGCGGTACCGGTCTTTGGCCATGGCTTCCCAATGGTAGGTAGGGAACCCCCAGTTCTGGCCTTCCTGGGCAAATGCATCCGGGGGAGCTCCAGCCTGCATGTCGCAGTGGAAGAGTTCCGGTTCGGTCCACGCTTCGACGCTGTTGGCAGTGATGCCGATGGGCAGGTCTCCTTTGAGGGCAATTTTGTGCTGGTGGGCAAAGGCCACGGCTTCGCTCAGTTGTTGGTCCAGCCAGAACTGCACGGTCATGTGCAGCAGCATGGTCCCCCGAAATGCCGAGTCGGGTGCCAGCAGGGTAAGGGGCAGGTCATTGTGGTAGGAGGCATAGGTGCTCCATTTTGAAAAATCTGCAGTATGGAAATGGTCCCTGAGGGTGCAGAATGCGGCATAAGGCAGGAGCCAGTGCCGGTGCTGTTCCAGAAACCGCCGATAGGCTTCCGTGCTGCGGACCTTCTCTCCCAACTGTTGTTCCAGGGCGCTCCAGCACTTCCACTTCAAGGCCAGTACTGCGGGATAATCCACAGTCGGGCTTTGGTTAAGGCGATGCCGCTCTTTTTCCCAGCCGGGCAGGGGGGCTACCGCATCCGGATTGCCATAGATCGGATGCAGGGCCATGACGCTGATGGCGCTGTAAGGGTAGGTGTCCGCAGCAGTCCAACGGGTGGTCGTGTCGTTGATGGGCAGAAGCTGGATGACGTGCTGTCCGGTCTGTCTTGCCCATACAATCAGGGGTTTGAGGTCTGTAAAATCCCCTATGCCCCAGCCTTTTTCCCGTCGCAAGGCAAAGATAGGAATGGCGGTTCCGGCCAACCTGGGTCGGGGAAAAGGAAGGTTGGTGGCGGCATGGTCCAGGCAGAACTCCTGGTCCGGAGCCAGGGATGGAACCAGGCACTGGCGGTTTTCTCCTGTTTCCCACGTGGTCTGTTCTCCTTTGCGCAGGATGAATTTGTACTCGATCGGGGTGGCCTGTTTCCATTGTGCCGGAATCCGGGCTTGCCAACGGCATCCTCCAGCCGGAGTCATGGCGATGGCCTTCTCCGGTTGCCAGCTGCCCATCTGGGGGATATTCCCCACCAGATAGGGTCGGCCATGCTTGGGAGACAGGTTTGGCAGGGTCGCCTGAATGACCAGTGTACCGCTTGTCGGAGTCTGGGCAGGAAGACCAAAGTCGGTTTGAGGGTAGTAAATCTGCGTGAAAGGGCGCGTCAGGAAGACGGCATCTTCCGTATTTCCTTGCCACTGGTCCCGCCACGTGGCCGACCGGGTCTGTCCGGCCAACCGGAGGACTCGTTGGGGACCGGCTTCACGCATCAGCGGACGGCCGTCTTTAAAAAGGGTGTAATGGTAGAGGATTTCTCCTTCCCGCAACTGTCGGTCGGGAATGTCTGCTTCCAGCCGCCAGATGTGATCTCCATCAGGGACCATGCGTCTGCCGTTTTCTTCGATACCATTGCCCAATGATTCACAAGTGCCGGTCAGGACCATATAGGCATCCGGTCCGGTTGCAAAATGCAGGTAGAAATAGAGTTTCATTTCTTCTTTAACCAGTGTTCTGGGTTCTGTTTTTCAGTTCCTTTCCAGAGTTGGAAGTGCAGGATGGGGCCTTCTTCTCCTTGGTCAACTTGACCGATCTGGGTCCCGATGCTGATTTTTTCACCACTCTTGACCGTTACCCGTTTGAGCTTGCAGTAGAAGGTGAAGTACTCTCCGTGTTGGACCAGGACGCATTGGTTGTAGCCCGGCATCACCAGCACCTGCTTGACGACCCCGTCAAAGATGGCATAGACCTCGGCATCGCGGTCTGTGGAAATGTTGACCCCGTTGTTGAAGGGCAGTTTGATGTGTTTGAAGGCGGGGTGGTTGTGCTGGCCGAATTTCTCGACTACAACACCCCGGGTCACAGGCCAGGGCAGTTTCCCTTTGTTCTTGCTGAACTGGGAAGACAGAGCGGCATCGATCTGGATGCCTTTCTTTTCGTTGGTCTTCTGTTCTTTGACGGCTTCTGCCAGGATGCGTTCAATTTCCTTGTTCAGTTTTTCGACTTCCTTCTTTTTGGTCTGAAGTTGTTTCCGGTAGGTCTTTTCTTTTTTCTGAAGCGATTTCAAGTTGGCTTGTGCCGCTTTTTCCTCCTGGCGGAGCAGTTCCTGAGCCGATTCCTGCTCTTTTTTGCTTTGTTCGGATTTTAACCGAAGGGCCGACAGTTTTTCTTTCTCTGAGCGGATTTGGGCTTCGGTCTGACGGATGGACTCCGCCTCTTTGCGGATGGTGGTTTTGAAACTTTTCAAATAGGCCCATCGCCGGTAACCCTGGTTCAAGTCCTTGCTGGAGAGCAGGTACATGAACCAGACGCGGGAGTCCCGGTTCTTGTAGGCTTTCAGCAGCATGTCCTCGTAATAGAACTGCAGGGTGTCCAGTTTGTTCTGGAGACGGTCAATTTCCTGGTTGTGGGAACGGATCTGGTCATTCAAGGACTTGATTTCTTCGTTCAAGGTCTGGATGAGCGCCTTCCGGGATTCGATCTTCTTCTGGGTAAGGTTGATGTTGCTCAACTGGCGGCTCTGCTGGTTACGGTTGTCGGCCAGTTGCCGGTCGATAAACTGGATTTCCTCCTCGATTTTCTTCTTGCGGGAGGTCTGTTGCGAGATGTCCTGGCCCAAGACGGTCAGCGGCAGCAGCAAAAGGAGGGTCATCCAAGGAACAAGCCGTAAGCGCATGGTCTATTTGTTTTGGTGTTTCTGTATCTTGTAGGCAATTCCCAGACTCGGATCCAGCCGGTCTGCCTGTTCCCAATAAATCATGGCCAACGCTTTTTCTCCACTGGCCAGCAAGGTGTCCGCATAGTGGTCCAGGATGACGGCACTCTGGTTGCCGCCATAGAGCATGGCCCGTTTGAATTGGGCAATGGCAGAGGTGTAGTCCCCCAGCAGGTAGAGGATATATCCATAGGTATCCAGGTAGGTGGGGTTGTCCGGTTCGGCTTCGATGCAGCGCCGGCTCATCTGCAGGGCTTTGTCCAGTTTTTTTCTCTCCAAACTCAGGTAATAGGCATAATTGTTCAGGACGGGAAGGTAATTGGGGTCGATCTTCAAGGCTTTGTCGTACTCTTTATAGGCCTTCTTGTTCTCCCCTTTGGACTGGTACAGGTCGCCCAGTGCCGAATGACACATCAGCCGGGCGCTCGTGTTGTCCTTGGGGATGTCTTTGAGCAGGGACTTGTATTGTTCGATGGACTCGTCATAGCGGAGCAGTTGCCAGTTGGCTATGGCCTGCAACTGACGGATGTCAATGTTGCCCGGCAGGAAGCCCAGGCTCAGTGTGCTCTGTTCTTCGAGGTCTTTCCAACGTTGCAGGTAATACAATAGGTACAAGTGCTGGATGTGGGGATTCAGATCATGCGGGTAGTTCTCCACCACTTGAAAATAACAGTTGATGCCCTCGTCATGCCGGCCGGTCTGCAGGAAATAGTTGCCGGCGGTATAGAGCAATGTGCTGTCTGTGGCATGTTGGTTTACACAACTGTGTACCAGGGTGTCCACCCTCTCTTGAAAACGGTGCTGCAGGGCGGGGTTGGAGAGGACCTGCTGGATGTATTCGGATTTGAACAGGGCATTCATCTGGGGATCCTGCAGAAAGACGCGGATGTGCTCAAAGAATTGGGGGTAATCCCCTCGTACCCGATAAACTTCGGCCAGCCCGAAATGTGCCGGAGTGTAACGAGGATCCAGCCGCAATGCCTTTTCGTAATACGAAGCCGCGAGGGTGTCCTTGTGTTGGTTGTGGTACAATTCTCCCAGAAAATACGCATTCTGGGGATTGGGGTAGGTTTTTTCGTGCTCTTCCAGGTAGCGGAAGGCCTCGTCGTAGCGCCCTTGCAGCCGGAGGAGTTCAAACCGGAAATTGCCGGTCCATTCGTTCGCTCCACGCAGCTGGTCGCGGCGGTCCAGGATTTCCATGGCCTTGTCATACTGCTGGCTGTTGGTGTACAGGTTCAGCAGGTCCGAGTACAGGGTGGTTTTTCCCGGATGCTTGAGCAACAGGTCTTCGTACAACGCTGTGGCCTGATCCAGCCGTTGGGTGTCGGCATAGAATTTGGCCAACTCGATCGTGTACCAATAATTGGCCGTATCGGCTTCGTGGGCACGGACCAGGTAATGTTCGGCTTCGACCAGTTCGGAACGGGTGGCGTGCAGCCGTCCCAGGTAGTACCAGGCTGCGTCGTTCCCAGGCTCTTCTTCCAGGGTCTGTTCAAAGAGTTTCCGGGCTTTTTCCCATTCCTGTCCGTTGAAGTACTTGACCCCTTCCAGAAAGTAATCCGGTCCCCGCAGCTGCAGGGTGTCCTGTGCCAGTACATTCAAAATGCTCAATAAGGACAGCAGTATGCTTATTTCAAACCTTTTCATATTGATGCTCAACACAAACTACAAAATTAACGAAAAAAACTATCTTTTTGGTGTTTTGCAAAAATTAGGCAATAGATGCAACGAAATGGCCTAAATTTGCATCTATATATACATATTATGTTCGCGCCTAAACCTACCCTGTCTGAAAAAGAGCTGATCGAAGCCTGCCAAAAGCACAACCGGTCTGCTCAACGTCAGTTGTATGAACGGTATTCGGCGCGGATGTTTGCGGTTTGTTTGAAATATGCTCGGTCTGTGGAAGTTGCCAAAGATTACCTGCAGGATGGGTTTGTTACGGTATTCCTGAAAATCGGAACCTATACCGGTGAAGGTGTCTTTGAAGGGTGGATGCGGAAGATATTTGTCAATACTGCTTTGATGGACCTCCGGCGCATGGATGTGCTGAAAGAGGCCCAGGACATTACCGAGACTCCGGTTGGAGCTGCTTACGGGAATGAGGTGTTGGAAAATATGGAATCCAGGGAACTGTTGCGGCTGATCACACAGATGCCGATCAGATACAGAACCGTTTTTAACTTGAGTGTGTTTGAGGATCTGTCTCACCAGGAGATTGCCAAGTTGTTGGGAATACCTGAAGCGACCTCCCGTTCTTACCTCAATCGGGGGAGAAGCTGGTTGCGGGACCGGATCCATAAAATGAATGGAGATTAATCGCATGATGGATGCAAATAGGGACGATTGGCGTTATCGTCTGCGTGAAGCAATGAACGACATGGAAGTGCCTCTTGATGAAGACCTGTTTCCGAGAATCATGGAAACTTACCAGCGTCGTCGTCGGATGCGGGTGCTGAAAAGAATAGGTGGAGCCGTAGCAGCGGCAGCTGTTCTGGTATTGGGGTTGGTGCTGATTCCCTCACCTGCGCCTGTCCCGGAAATTACGGTGGTTCCCACTCAGGAAGAACCGATGGCACAGATGCCCGTTCCGGAGCCCGTTTTTCCGGAAATCATCATTACCGTTCCGCAAGGGTTGATGACCGTTTCGGATGAGTTGGATTTCAGCAGCACTTTGCCCGTGCCCCCTGAGGGGCTTCCTCTGATGGAGATCAAGCGGGAACCGATGGCAACACAGGATCGTGAGCCGGCGATGGAGCCGGTTCAGCAGACTGTTTCAGATAATCTTTACCTGGCAGCCCGGATGGAAGAGGATTTTGATGAACGCCGTTCCGGTCCTGTCCGTATCGGACTGCTTTCGGCCTTACAAGGAGGCATGGAAGGCGGACATCATGGATTGAACCAGTTCATGGGCGTAGGCTCGGGAACCGGTCCGGTCAAACCCGGCGAAGACGGTTCTTCCCTGATTCCCATTGAAACGCCGACCCATATGTTCCCCTTGTCTTTGGCCCTGCAACTCCAGTTTCCGGTAACGGATCGTCTTTCTTTGGGTACCGGGTTGTCTTACTCCCTTTTGGGATCGGAATACGAAGCACTCAAGGATTATGTACAACAGGTGAAAGTGACCCAGCAGATCCATTACCTGGGGATTCCGTTGCAGTTGAGCTATCGCATTCTGGGTTCGGAAAAACTGGGCTTCTATGCCAACGTCGGGGGGATGGTTGAAAAGGCCGTCCGGATGAATTACCGGATGGTGGATCTGAATGATCACCTCACCCGTCACGATGAGTCCGTATCCGGTGTGCAATGGTCCGCCAACCTCGGATTGGGGTTGGAGTACCGGTTTGTCAACTTCTTGGGCCTGTTTGTGGATCCCAGCATCGTCTATTATTTCGATACCCGGCAGCCGTTGAGTTTGAGGACAGTAGAACCGTTGCAGATGAAGCTGGATGTGGGGCTTCGCTTCTACCTGTGATGCTGTGGACCTTACGCCTTAGCGCTTGTTCCAGATTTGCTTTGCCAGCTGTGAGGTAAACACAAAATCATTTAATTCCTGGCAGTCGCTCTGGAAGATTTCGTCCCGTTTTCCTTCCCATCGGAGGCAACCCTGGCTGATGAATGAAATCTGATCGCCAATTTCCAGTACCGAATTCATATCGTGTGTATTCACGATGGTGGTGATGCCGAATTCCTGCGTGATTTCTGCAATCAGCGCGTCGATGCGTAGGGCGGTCTGCGGATCCAGCCCGGAATTGGGTTCGTCACAGAACAAATACTTGGGATTCAACGCAATTGCACGAGCGATACCGACTCTTTTCTGCATCCCGCCAGATAGTTCTGACGGGTATTTTTTGCTGGCATTCAGTAGGTTGACCCGGTTCAGGCAGAAGTCAATCCGTTCTTTCTTCTGCGCGGCTGACCAGTCGCTGAAAAAATCCATAGGGAAACGGATGTTTTCTTCTACTGTGGCAAAGTCAAACAAAGCACTTCCTTGAAAAAGCATACCGATTTTTTGCCGGATTGTTTTCCGTTCTTCTTGTTTGAGGCGGTTGAACAGCACACCGTCATAATCGACCTCGCCCTGGTCCGGATCGTGGAGGCCGACGATGGTTTTCAGCAGTACGGTCTTGCCGGATCCGCTGGCCCCGATGATGAGTGAACAACGGCCCGGATGGAACGTGGTCGAGATATCGTGCAGCACTTCTTTGCCTTGGAATGATTTGTAGAGGTTGCGGACGGTAATCATCGTAGGAGGAGTTGGGTTAGGATGAGGTTAAAGATCAGAATCAGGGCACTGCTCGCTACGATGGCCTGGGTGCTGGATCGTCCCACGCCCAGAGATCCCCCTTTGGCATTGTACCCGTAGAATGAGGCGACGGTCGTGATGATGAAACTGAAGACCGCAGTCTTGATGATGCTGTAGGTGACATAGTGTCCCAGGAACCAGTATTGGAGGCCGGCCAGGTAATCGGACACCTGGATGATGCCGGTGGTGTAGACGATGAACCAACCGCCGACCAGACCGAGGAAGAAGCTCATGAGCATCAGGAAGGGATTGAGCAGGGTAGCAGCCACCACTTTGGGCAGAATCAGGTAGTTGGCGGAGTTGACCCCCATCATTTCCATGGCGTCAATTTGCTCGGTGATGCGCATGCTGCCGATTTCTGAAGAAATGTTGGAGCCGATCTTGCCGGCTAGAATGAGGCAGACCATGGTGGAGCAGAATTCCAGGATCAGACTCTCCCGGGCCATGTAGCCCACATACATTTTGGGAATGAAGGGGCTGACCAGGTTCAGCGCCGTCTGCATCACGATGACACCACCGATGAAAACGGATATCAGCGCAATCAGCGGAATGGATTGGATGACGAGTTTGTCTGCTTCCAGAATCAGCTGTTTTCCGAAAATGCGCCAGCGCTCGGGCTTTTGGAAAACCCGCTTCATCAGCAGCATGTAGTCACCGATCAGTTGTAGGGTCTTTCTAATCATGTTTCTAAAAATCGCGGTAAAAGTAGTCATTTTTTTATAAACGTATAAATTGACGCAATGGTTTGGTCATTACCGGAGAATGGGGTAGGTTTGTTGAAAAATGCTGGTTCGAATTGAAAGTGCGACATTTGTCGGGTTGGAGGTCATCCCGGTGACCATTGAGGTGTCGGTCACGACAGGGGTAGGTATCCATTTGGTCGGGTTGCCGGACAATGCGGTGAAGGAAAGTTTGTTGCGGGTGGTTACGGCGATTTCTGCCTGTGGTTATCGGGTGCCGGGGCGACGGATTGTCATCAACCTGGCGCCGGCGGATGTGCGCAAGGAAGGTTCCATGTTTGACTGTGCTATCGCATTGGGTATCTTGCTGGCATCCGGGCAGTTGCTCTTGCAGGAAAATCTCCGCTGCTGCTTCTGGGGAGAATTGGGGCTGGACGGCTCCTTGCGGAAAATACCCGGGGCCCTGCCCTTGGCCCTGTATGCCAAACAAGCCGGTTTTGATGTCTGTTTCTTCCCGGCACAGGTAAGGGAAGAGGCTTTGATGGTGCCCGGTATCCGGATTTGTGCTTTGGATCATCTGATGGCGGTGGTTCATTGTCTGGAGACAGGACATTATCCGGATCGGGTGCCGGATCAGGCGCCGGTGATTCCTGCTGTGGGAGGTTCCGGGGAAGATGATTTCAAATGGGTCATCGGTCAGTCGTATGTCAAGCGGGGATTGGAGATTGCTGCGGCCGGTGCCCATAACCTGCTGATGGTCGGACCTCCAGGTTCCGGCAAGAGTTTTATGGCCCGGTGCCTGGCTTCCATCTTGCCACCCATGACCATGGAGGAAAGTCTGGAAACGGTCAAGATCTATTCGGTGGCCGGTTTGGGGGACCAGGTGCTCCGCTTTCCAGGAAAGCGTCCTTTCCGTGCCCCGCACCACACGGCAACTTCCGTTTCTCTGACAGGAGGCGGTTTGCGGGCCATGCCGGGAGAGATCTCCCTGGCCCACAACGGCGTACTTTATCTGGATGAACTGGTGCAGTTTCCCTCTACCCTGCTCAATGAATTGCGTCAGCCTTTGGAAGAAAGAAAAATTGCCATTTCACGTTCCCGCTACAAAGTTACCTATCCGGCTTCCTTTATGCTGGTGGCTTCGATGAATCCATGTCCCTGCGGGTATTATGGTGACGGGACAGACCGCTGTACCTGCCACGAAGGGGTGCTTCATCGCTATTGGTCGCGTCTTTCAGGTCCTTTGATGGACCGCATCGATCTTCAGGTGGCGGTCCGGCCCATTGATTCCAAGCAACTGGTGGACCGGTCTGTGCAGGAGGAGTCCAGTGCGGAGATAGCAGAGCGTGTGTCGGCGGCCCGGGCAATCCAGAAAGCACGGTTTGCCGGGGATGGAATCTATACGAATGCACAGATGGGCAGCCACCAGCTGGCCCGTTATTGTGCCCTGTCTGCCAAGGGCCGCGACCTGTTGGGGCGGATCATTTCCCGCCTGCACTTGTCGGCAAGGGGGTATTCCCGTTTGTTGAAACTGGCCAGGACCCTTGCTGATCTCCAGGGGTGTGAGCACATCCTTCCCCACCATCTGGCCGAGGCTGCCGGTTACCGGTGTCAGTCGGACCATCGTTTTTTTTCAGATATGCTCTGAATAATTCGTATCTTTGGACCTTGACGTAGAATTCGTAGTTATGCAAATTTTAGAGATCAACGGAATACAGGAATTGGATGCTGTTGCACAGCGCTTTTGGGAACTGGTGAAAGACCGCCGGGTGCTCGCCTTTTATGGACAGATGGGGGCGGGTAAGACCACATTCATTACCGCCTTGTGCAGGGTTCTGGGCGTGGAAGATACGGTCAACAGCCCGACATTTACCTTGGTGAATGAGTACGAGGCCAGTGACGGAATGCCGATATGGCATTTTGATTTCTATCGGATCGAGCGTCTGGAAGAGGCGTTGGATATCGGATTTGAGGAGTACCTTTACGGGGATGGACTCTGTCTGATCGAGTGGCCGGAAAATATCGGGCCGCTATTGCCGGAAGACTGCCTGAAAGTACGCCTGGAGGTGACGGGGGATGACCGGCGCCGCATTTCTTTTGATTGATGGGAACCCATAAATAACACTGATATGAAACGATTGTTAGTTGGTGCAATCTGCAGCATGATGCTCTGCGGTTGTGTGACCAGACCGGTAGAGCCGGAAACTTTTATTGTGGACGAGCGTGCCGCAGACATCCAAGTCGGGGCCTTGTCTTTTGAGGAATACCTGCCCTTGCTGGAAGGCAAACGGGTGTCTGTCCTGTCCAACCAGACCGGGATGGTGAGTCCGACCAGCCATTTGTTGGATACGCTCCTGTCCATGGGCGTCAACGTGGTTTCCATCATGTCTCCCGAACATGGTTTCCGTGGAGATGCCGATGCGGGTGAACACGTCAGTGACGGGGTGGATTCGAAAACCGGCATACCGATCCGCTCCTTGTATGCCAAAGGCATCAACCGTCCCAGTGATGAGGTCATGGACGAGTTTGATGTGATGGTGTTTGACTTGCAGGATGTAGGTGTACGTTTCTATACCTACAATGCCACCATGGCTCGCGTAATGGATGCTTGTGCGGAGAAAGGCAAGAAGTTCATCGTCTTGGACCGTCCCAATCCCCTGGGATTTTATGTGGATGGCCCGATTCTGGATATGAAGTACAAATCCGGCGTAGGCTGGTTGCCGATTCCGATTGTCCATGGGATGACCTTGGGAGAACTGGCTCTGATGATCAACGGCGAAGGCTGGTTGAAAGACGGGGCCCAATGTGATCTGACCGTGGTGCCGTGCAAGAATTATGACCATGCCATGAAGTACATCCTTCCCATCAAGCCGTCTCCCAACTTGCCGAACATGCGTTCCATTTACCTGTATCCCTCCATTTGTTTCTTCGAGGCGACACCGGTGAGCCTGGGTCGGGGTACGGACGGACCGTTTCAATTGTACGGTCACCCGAACATGAAGGGTTATGATTTCAAGTTTACGCCCAGAAGCGTGCCCGGAGCCAAGAATCCGCCGCAACTGGACCGCGAATGCCAGGGTGTGGACCTGCGCTTTGCTCCTTCTTTAGCGCAGATCAACGAAGAGGGAATTGATATGCGCTATGTCATCGATGCCTACAACAACCTGAACCTGGATGACCACTTCTTCCGTTCTTTCTTTGAACTGTTGTTCGGTCGGGATTACGGTCGGAAGATGATCAAGGCCGGCAAGAGTGCCGAAGAGATCGAAGCCATGTGGGCTGAGGATGTGGAACAATTCAAGCAGCAGCGCAGACCTTACCTGCTGTATGCAGAATAGAGAAGCAGAATGGAGGCGTAGGAAGCTACGCCTTCTTCTTTTCCTACGAATCCCAGTTTCTCAGTCGTGGTGGCTTTGACCGAAACGCAGTCTACCGGAATCTGCAGGTCTTCTGCCAGGCAGGCGCGCATGGTTTCGATGTAGGGACGGACCTTGGGCCGTTGGAGGGCGATGGTGATGTCTGCATTACCGATGCGGTAACCGTGTTCCAGAACAAGGGCTACTACTTTGCGCAACAGAATGCGGCTGTCAATGCCTTTGTATTCCGCGCTGGTATCCGGAAAATGTTTGCCGATATCCCCGAGGGCCAGTGCGCCAAGCAATGCATCGCATAGGGCGTGGATAGCGACATCTCCGTCGGAGTGCGCAACACAGCCATGGGTGTGGGGAATGTGGACACCGCACAGGACAAGAGGCAGGTCAGGAGCCAGTTGGTGAACGTCGTAGCCGTTGCCAATGCGGAAAGGGAGCGGGGTAGGTGTTTCCATATTTTGTAGAATTGTCTTCAGATTGCCGATAGGCAAGGCAAAGGTAAAATATTTATGTTATCTTTGTAGGATTAAATACAAGGAATATGGCTGTCAACTTTAGTTTTTTCAAAATTCCGGAACATCGGGTATTTCATTATGAACCTCGCTATTACGATCCAAGAAAAGAACGTCGTGAGGCCTTGGTAAAAGATTTGCAGCGGGAGAAGGCGAAACAGGCAGGCATGGAGTTGGAAGACGAACTTTATGTGCCTGGCAAACTGATTCGTGGGAAATTCCGGGAAGCGGCCGAGCAGAACCGCCGTCAACCATTCAAGCCGACAACCATGCGCTTGATATCCTACATTTCGCTGGCGATATTTTTTATTTTTCTCATCTTTTTCGGCGACATGTTCGTTGAACTGATGAATTCATTCCTCCGTTAGCCGGTATGCTGCAGGTTCTTCCTTCACAAATTGCCAATCTGATTGCCGCCGGAGAGGTGGTACAGCGTCCGGCTTCTGTGGTCAAGGAGTTGATGGAAAATGCCATCGACGCCGGTGCCAGCCGTCTTGTCGTGGAAATTCAGGATGCTGGTCGGACCTTGATCCGGGTGACGGACGATGGCTGTGGTATGTCTGCTGCAGATGCCCGTCTGGCATTTGAGCGGCATGCAACCTCCAAGATAGCCGTGGCGGAAGATTTGCAGTCCATTACCACCTATGGTTTTCGGGGAGAAGCCCTGCCTTCGATTGCCGCTGTCTCGGAACTTACCTTGCGGACTTGCCGTCAGGGGGACGAAATGGGCAGTGAGACCCGTTTTGCTGCCTCGGAATTTGTGTCGCAGGAACCGGTCCAGGCCCCGGTCGGTACCAGCATTGCTGTACGCAATATTTTTTACAATGTACCGGCACGCCGTAAATTTCTGAAATCGGAGGCGGCTGAATTTCGGGCCATTACCCAGGAATTCTGTCGGGTTGCCCTTTCTTATCCGGATATTTCCTTCAAGTTGATTCACAATGGCAAGCCGATTTATCAACTGTCCTGTTGTCAGAACCGGAAGTTGAGGATAAGGGAAATTGCCGGAAAGGACGTGGCCCAAAGCATCATTGAGGTCAATGTGGAGACTTCCGTGGTGAAGGTGCATGGCTTTATCGGAGCTCCCGAAGAGGCACGCAAGCACCAGCCTTATCAGTACCTGTTTGTCAACGGCCGTTATTTCCAGAGCCGTTACCTGTTCAAGGCGATTGCCAAAGCCTATGAGAAGATCATTCCCGCGGACCAGGTTCCGGCGTATTTCCTGTACTTGGAATGCGATCCCGGGTCCGTGGACATCAACATCCATCCTGCAAAGATCGAGGTCAAGTTTGAGAGTGAGTCCTTGATTTTTGAGATCATTTATGCCGCTGTGCGCGAGGCCGTTGGAAAACATGCCTTCGGACCGAGTATTGATTTTGATATGGAAGGGGCTCCGGAAATTCCGGTCTTTGACCATCGGCGTCCGGTCGGTCCTCCGAAGATTGATTACGATCCTTTGTTCAATCCTTTCCAAGAAGCCGGTACGGGGCGTCTTACGCGCGGACAGTCTGCTGCCGCCCTGGTTCCCAATACAGAAGAGTTCCCGGATGAAGGTTTTATGGAGTCCGTGGCACCCGTCTATTCCTCCAGCATGAACGAAACGGCAGGTGTTGATGGCTATCAGTCCCTGTTCAAGGACGAGTTGTCCGGTCAGCGTCCCTTGTTGCAGGTACACGGGCGCTTCCTGATCACAACCATGAAGTCCGGCATTCTGCTGATCGATGTGGCCCGTGCCCGGGAACGGATTTTTTACGAACGTTACCGGGATGCCTTGAAGGAACAGCGTTCCCTGACGCAACAAACCTTGTTCCCGGAACAAGTGAACGTGGATCCGCAGACCCTGGCGCTGATCGAGGAGAATGCTGACAAGTTGACACGCATGGGTTTTGATATCCGTCCCTTTGGTGCGGATACGGTGGTCATTCATGCTTGTCCGGAGGGTTTCCCAGTTGCGTTGCAGGCAGGCCGGTTGTTGATCGATGAAGTGGTGGGACTGCTTGACCAGCCTCAGGAGCTGTGGGCGGAACCGATTGCAAAATTATGCGCAGGGGGACCTTGTGAGAACCTGTCTGTGGTTGAGGCACAATTCTTGGTGGACTCCTTGTTTGCCTGTAAAGAGCCAAGTTATTCACCCCGAGGGAAAAAATGCATGACCCTCATTACCCTGGATGACCTGGCCAAGTTATTGTAATTTGTTTATGAGAAATTTAACACCCGTTGTAAAAAACCTGCTCATCATCAATGTATTGGTGCTGTTGCTGACAACCTTTACCGGAGATTTCATGTACCGGCATTTTGCGTTGTTCTATTTTGAATCCGAACTCTTTCATCCCTATCAGTTCATTTCCCACATGTTCATGCATGGCGGCTTCTGGCACCTGTTCTTCAACATGTACACGTTGTTCATCTTCGGGACCCTGCTGGAGAATGTATGGGGCAGCAAGAAGTTTTTCCTGTATTATATGGTGACGGGTCTGGGGGCCGCCCTGCTGCATTCGTTGGTGCAGTTTGTGGAGGTGCAGCACCTGCAAAGCCTGGTTGAGGCGGGCAATGTCGGGGCGATGAACAGCATCCGCCGTGTCTTCCTGACGCCGACAGTCGGTGCTTCCGGGGCCATTTATGGCTTGTTGCTGGCCTACGGCATGCTTTTCCCGAACAACGTCATGGGGTTGATCTTTCCGCCGGTTCAGATGAAAGCCAAATGGTTTGTGATGATCTTCGGTGCGCTTGAACTGTTCTTGGGCATTTCCAATTCCGGTGGAAACGTCGCACACTTTGCCCATTTGGGCGGTATGCTCTTCGGGTTGTTGCTGGTATTGTACTGGAAGAAAAAAGGCCGGATGTATTATTAGTGCGCCAGCGCCATGGGAGACCGAAAGACATTCCGTCAGCAGAGAAAGCGTTTTTTTCTGGTCAGCATCAGTTTCCGTCTGGTGCTGCTGCTTGCTGCGGGTGCCCTGTTGCTCTCGTACCTGGCTTTGTTTGTCAATCCGGTCCATTTTCCGTTGCCGGCGTTCTTCGGTATGTTTTTCATTCCGATTGCGGCCATCAATCTTTTCCTGTTCCTGGTTGCGCTGATCCGACGTTCCCGTTCGGCATGGATTCCGCTGGTGATTCTGTTGCCCTCACTGCTGTTTTTGGACTCCTATGTGCATTTGGGAAACAAGCAGGTCAATGAAGTTACGGGGACACAAGGTCTGCGGATGATGACCTACAATGTGGGGCAGTTTGCGGTGCACAAGGATGAGTTGGACCGTAGGGCCTGTCAGCAGCATATTCTGGATTATATCCGTCAGGAGCAGCCGGATGTGGTCTGTATGCAGGAGTTTTACATTTCGGATACCAGCCGTCTGCATACCATTTTGAAGGAATATCCTTACCGGCACAAGCATTTCTTCCGTCTGCGTAGCGGGGCCTGGTTCGGTAACCTGACTGTCAGCCGGTATCCCATCGTGGACCAGGGGCGGATCAGTTTCAAAGGCAGCACCAACCTTTCGATCTGGACCGATATCCAGTTAGGAAAGGAAATCATCCGTTTTTATAACAATCACCTGGAGTCATTCAACATTTCGTTCTCGGCCATCATCAAAAACTTGAGCCGTGGCGGATCTGAAATCATATCCGAGGAGTGGAACCAATTGCAGACCAAGATGACCCGCAGCAACCTGCGACGGGTCGAGCAGGTGGATGTGGTACTGGAGCATATCGCCCAAAGTCCCTATCCGGCGGTTGTTTGTGGGGATTTCAACGATACGCCCATGTCCTATACCTATCGTCAGCTCAGCCGCGGACGAAAGGACACGTTCATAGAGGCCGGGGAGTACCTGGCGGGGACCTATGCGACTTTCTGGCCGCTGCTTCGGATTGATTATGTGCTGGTTCCGGAGTCCTATTATGTCCTGCACCACCGCACACCCCGTCTGGAATGGTCGGACCATTATCCGGTAGTGACGGATTTAAGTGTATATTCATCAGTATTATGAGTTTTCCTGAAATTAATGAAGCTGTCCGCATTTTGCGCGAAGGGGGAGTGATCCTCTATCCGACGGACACCGTTTGGGGATTGGGTTGTGATGCGACCTGCCCGGAAGCTGTAGAAAAAATATTCAAAATCAAGCAGCGTGAAGATGCCAAGAGCCTGATTACGTTGATGAACGGTAGCGATATGCTTTGCCGTTATATCCGTCAGGTACCGGAAATCGCCTGGTCCCTGATTGAGGTGAATGACCAGCCGATGACCCTGATCTATCCGGGTGCGACGGGAGTGGCTCCCGGGGTGGTTGCCGAAGACGGAACACTGGCAGTGCGCATCCCCCAGCATGAATTCTGTCTGCAACTGGTCACCCGTCTGCAAAAGCCGTTGATCTCCACATCCGCCAACCGTTCCGGAGAGAAGACACCTGCCCGTTTTGCCGAGATTTCAAAGGAGATGATTGAGGCCGTGGACTGGGTGGCTCCGGCCAAGTATGAGCAGGGGGCAACCGGCAAACCTTCTTCTTTGATGAAGTTGGGCCTGGGTGGGGAAATCCAGATTATCCGTCCTTAAGGAAGGGATTAGAGCAGTGCGGCGGCCGCGGCGGCAAAAACTGCTGCGGTTTCTGCACGCATACGCATGGTGCCGA
This sequence comes from uncultured Rikenellaceae bacterium, assembly GCA_937906485.1. GTDB lineage: Bacteria > Bacteroidota > Bacteroidia > Bacteroidales > UBA932 > JAGCJX01. Next base: position 5,674 of record CALCYB010000172.1, on the reverse strand, counting down.
AGGTGACCGGAACATATCCGGCGGCAACTGCAGCCTGGATTTCTTGGGAACTGAAATCCCCTTCCGGGCCTATGAGTATGATGACCGGTCCGCTTCCGTACGTTTGCAGAACTTCGCGTAGCGGCTGTTTTTCCAACTCGTCACCGCAGTAGGCGATGAGTTTCAAGGCCGGCTGCGAGGCTGTCTGACGGATAAATTCAAGAAAAGGGGTAAGCGGATGCCATTGTGGAAACCAGGCGCGGAGCGACTGGCAGGCGGCTGCATGCAGGATCTTGACCTCACGGTCGTCTTTGAGTACCTTGCGCTCCGAATGTTCGCATAACAGGGGGGTGATCTCGTCCATCCCCAATTCGGTGGCTTTTTCCAGGAACCATTCAAACCGGTCGATGTTTTTGGTAGGGGCTGCTGCGATGTGCAGGCGGAAGGCAGTGTTGCGCGGAATCTGCTGACAGGATTCCGGAGCCAGGACGGTGCGGCGCTGGTCTGCTTCCAGGATGCGGCACTCGCAGATGTTTCCTTGTCCGTCGGTCACGTGCACCCGGTCGCCGACCCGGTTGCGCATGACTTTGATGCAGTGGAACGATTCTTCGGCGGAGAGTTCGACGGTGGCGTCAGCCAGATTCGGTGATGTGTACAATTCCATGTCAACAAAGGTAGTATTTTTAAAGGCTTTCACCGAGTTTTTGCCTAAATTTGTGGTATGAATACAAAATCACCTCGTTATGTTGCCTTGGATGTGCTGCGCGGAATGACCGTCGCCGGTATGATCCTTGTGAATAACCCCGGAAGTTGGGGCAAGATTTTCCCGCCCTTGCGCCATGCCCCTTGGGACGGATGTACACCTACAGACCTGGTTTTCCCGTTTTTCCTGTTTGTGGTCGGTGCGGCCATGGCCTTTTCCTTTGCTAAATACCAGGAAGGGTTGAACCGTCAGTCATTGGCAAAACTGGCCAAACGCAGTATCCTGATCTTTCTGGTAGGGCTGGCCTTGAATGCCTTCCCGTTTTATCCCACTTCGATGAATCCGGATCTGAGTTTCGGTGAAAACTATGTCAATTGGCTGGGCCGGATCCGTATCCTGGGCGTGTTGCAGCGCATCGCCCTGTGCTATTTTGTCGGAGGGCTGTTGGCTTTGTGGTTGAAATCCCCTCGTCGCATCCTTTGGGGAATGGGGACTTTGATGGTCTTGCACCCGTTGTTGCTGCGGCTCTTCGGCGGTCCGGAATGGAGTACGCTGGAGGGCAATATCGCAGGGCCGATTGACGTTGCCATCTTCGGAGACAGTCACGTTTACCATGGATACGGCATTGCCTTTGATCCGGAAGGACTGTTCGGGGTGATTTCCGGCAGTGCCACCGTGCTGCTGGGCTATTTGATGGGTTCTTTGATCCGTTCGACAACGGAAAAGATGGAGGCCGTTTCCAAATTGTACACCATCGGTCTGTTGTGTCTGGCTGCAGGCTCCGTCCTGAACATCTGGATCCCGATCAACAAGCCCCTGTGGAGCAGTTCGTATGTCCTGTATGCCGGTGGTTGGGCCATTGTGATGCTGGCGTTTTTCATTTACTGGATCGATATCCGTGGCAAAGAAAAGATCTTTACGCCCTTCAAGGCCTTGGGAATGAATCCGCTCTTCGCGTTCGTGATGGCCGGCATTTTTGCCAAGACCTTCAGCCGCATCATCAAATGGACGGCCATGGTTCCCCAAGAAGACGGTACCCTGGTGGAAAAGACCTGGAACCTCTCTTCCTGGTTCTATCAGAACTGCTGCGTCTCCCTCTTCGGCAATACTGAAATGGCCTCGCTGATGTATGCCTTGGTTTATGTGGCGATCTTCACCGCCATGGCCATGTTCCTGTATAAAAAGAAAATTGTCATCAAACTCTGACCCATATGCCGTACATCGGATTGCTCTCGGATACGCATTGCTATTTTGATGATTGCCTCGCACGGTTTTTTGAACCGGTGGATGAGATCTGGCATGCCGGAGACTTCGGCGATTTGGCGACGGCACGGAAGATAGCGGCCTTGAAGCCTTTGAGAGGGGTTTACGGCAACTGTGACGGAACACCGATCCGCGAGGTCTATCCATATACCCAGCTGTTCGATTGCGGTGGGATGCGTGTGCTGATGATGCACATCGGTGGCTACCCCGGGCGTTATGATTTCAAGGCCTACCAGCTGATCGAGGCTCATCGACCGGATATTTTTGTTTGTGGTCATTCCCACATCCTGAAGGTCATGAACGACAAGCCGCGCAACATGTTGGTGTTGAACCCCGGTGCAGCCGGTATTTCCGGTTTTCATCAAGTCCGTACGGCCCTGCGTTTTCGGATTGATGAGGGCCGCATCTACGATATGGAAGTTTGTGAATGGGAGAAATCCGTTCGCAAAGAAGAGTAACTGGAAAGAATCAATCAAGTCCTTATGAAACGTATAGTATTATTCAGTCTTCTTTTAGGCAGCTTTGCCCTGGCATTGCCTGCACAGCAAGTTCCGGTCACTGAGCCGAATTACGAACTGGCTGAACGTTTTTCGACCAAGAAGGTCAATCAGATGGTATTCAGTACCACCATTACGCCCCGGTGGTTCAAACATTCCAATCAGTTCTGGTACTGGTGGAAGACACCCTATGGAGAAAATGCCTACCTGGTGGATCCGGTGGCCAAGACCAAGACACCGGTGTTCGATATGGATGAACTGGCCATGCAGCTGACCGAAATCATCCGGGATCCGTTTGATGCACAACACATCCCGATGCGCAATCTCCAGCTCAAGGACGACAAGACCTTTACGTTTGAGGTGCCCAGTACGGTGATGGTGAATGAAAAACCTGCCAAAAAGAAAGGGGCTGACTTGAAGCAAGACAGCACTGCCGCTGCCCAGCCCAAGAAGCCGGCCAAAAAAGTAAAGAAAACCTTCCGGTTTGAGTACGATATTGCTACCCGTAAACTGACGGATGTAAGTGACGTGGATAAAAAGAAACGTTTTCCCCGTTGGGCTTCCATTTCTCCGGACAGCAGCCGCGTGGTGTATGTCAAAGGACTGGATGTGTACTATACCGATATGGAAAACCTGCGCAAATGGATGGAAGATGAGAAGGATTCGACTTTTGTGGAACATCGTCTGACCTTTGACGGAACGCCGGAATTTGCCTATGGCGGATCGGATTACCGGGGTTTCGGTGAACGGGATACCAACAAACGTTATCCGGCCAATGCCTATTGGTCACCCGACTCCCGTTACTTCGCCACCTGCCGCTACGATATGTCCAAAATAAAAGATTTCTGGGTCATCGATGTGCTGAGTCAGCCGCGTCCGAAGTTGGAAACCTACAAATACCAGATGCCCGGTGAGCCGAGTCCTGAGACCCATCTGTATTTGTTTGATATGACCACCGACAGCAGCCGGGTCATCCGTACGGCTGCCTTCAAGGACCAGTCCCTGGGCATCATGGGCAAGCCTTATACCAAGGAACTGATGTACGCAGACTATTATCCTGTCGTCTGGTTGGGTGATCAAGACAAATTCTACATCGAACGCGTCAGCCGTGATTTGAAACGGGTGGACATCTGTGCCGTACACGTGACAGAAGACAGTGCCCGGGTAATCATTGAAGAACGCTTGAATACCTATGTGGAAACCCGTCCTCTTCAAGTGGTCAATCAAGGCAAAGAGCTGATCCAATGGTCTGAGCGCAACGGTTGGGCACATCTTTACCTCTACGAAGCAGACGGTACGCTCAAGAACGCCATTACCAAAGGTGCCTACCATGTGGAAAATGTAGTGGCCGTCAATGAAAAGGAACGAGTGGTCTATTTTACGGCCTGTGGTGTGAATCCGGATGAAAATCCCTACTATATGCATCTGTACCGGGTCAATTTTGACGGATCGGACATGCGCTTGCTCAACCCCGGTGATTACGACAGCCGGATCGGTATTTCGCAAAAGGGCGAGTACTTCGTCAGCAGCTATTCCCGGGTGGATACGGCTCCGGCCAATGCGCTCTATGATGGAAAAGGCAAGAAGATCATGGACCTGGAGACAGCTGACCTGTCTTTGCTCTTTGCGGCAGGTTATCAGTTCCCCGAGCCGTTCAAGGTAAAGGCGGCGGATGGGGTGACGGATCTGTACGGTGTCATTTACAAGCCCTTTGATTTTGATCCGAACAAACTCTACCCGGTGATTGAATACGTCTATCCGGGACCTCAGGTGGAAGCTACCAACTATTTCTGGAGCAAGGGAATGAACCGCGTGGACCGTCTTGCCCAAGTGGGCTTTATTGTTGTGACGGTCGGCAACCGCGGCGGTCACCCCAACCGTTCGAAATGGTACCACAATTACGGCTATGGCAATCTTCGGGACTATGGGCTTGAAGACCAGAAGTATGCTGTTCAACAGCTGGCCTCGCAACGTCCTTACATGGATGCCTCCCGTGTGGGAATCCATGGTCACTCCGGTGGAGGATTCATGTCTACTGCGGCCATCCTGACCTACCCGGATTTCTACAAGGCGGCAGTTTCCTGTGCGGGTAACCATGACAACAGCATCTACAACCGCTGGTGGAGTGAACAGCACCACGGTATTCTGGAAAAGATTACGGAAAAAGGGGATACGACCTTTGTTTATGACATTGACAAGAATGCGCAAATCGCAGGTAATCTCAAAGGACGTCTGCTCCTGGTGCACGGGGACATTGATGACAATGTGCATCCGGCAAATACGATGCGTGTCGTGAATGCCTTGATTCGTGCCAACAAACGATTTGATATGTTGATTCTGCCCGGCCAGCGTCACAGTTTTGGTGATATGGATGAGTATTTCTTCTGGCGGATGGCGGACCATTTCAGCGAATGGCTGCTGGGTACTTACGACGACAGCGTTGATATCGTTCAGATGAATAATGATTAAAGCTGGAAATTATAAAAATAGGAGTAATTAATAAATTCTGTTGAATTCATATTGTATAATCGTAAAATTAACTTTAGTATGAAAAAATTAATCAATCTGTTTGGCGGCCTTGTTCTGATGGCGATGTTGTCGGTGGTCAGCGTATCTTGTGATAAAAATGACGATGATAAAAAACCGGAAGGAGAATACAGCATCGTTGGCAAGTGGAAGAGCGTAAAATTTGAGTATTATGACTACGAAGACGGAGAATTGGTCTATGAAGAAGAGGAACTCTGTGATGATTCTTACTATGTCATTTTTAACTTCAAAAAAGATGGATCAGGAACCATCACCTATTACGAAGAGGGTGATGCATTTCCTATGCCGATTCAATGGTCTCAAAAAGGCAAGACCCTCAGCGTTACGATACTGGGCGAAGATATGGAAACCATTGAGATTGCAAAGCTGGATGCGTCCAACCTGGAAATGGATGTCATCTATGAGTACTTAGATGCAGGTTTTTCGTACAAATCAGTAGAAAGAGTGGTTTGCGTGAAGATTTAAGGTAAATCCATAAATGAAAAAATAAGGCGACTAATCAGATTTAGTCGCCTTATTTTGTAGCGAGACCCGGGATTGAACCGGGGACCTCATGATTATGAATCCCTTTCGATGATAATTGAGGAATATTGCAGGTTAGTTAAAGTATAGATTATCAGTTCTTTAATCTTTTTGTGAAATTCGGGAAAATTGCTGAAAATGTCCAAATAAAATAGTTTGTGTT
>CALCYB010000171.1 GCA_937906485.1 uncultured Rikenellaceae bacterium | reverse complement strand
GGTCTGCTGTTCTCGGACAGTCCGGAAGTGGCAATGACCGTTGCCCAACTCATCATACCGTTCGTCATCTACCAGTTCGGTGATGGATTGCAATGCACCTATTCCAACGCGCTGCGTGGAATACATGATGTTAAAATGGTCACCCTTTACGCCTTTATCGCCTACTTTCTCATCTCATTACCCTCAGCTTATCTGTTCGCCTTCGTGCTGGACTGGGGGCTGATCGGCATCTGGTTCTCCTTCCCGCTGGGTTTAACCAGTGCAGGGATACTCTTTTGGTTACGTTTCCGAAGGAATTTTGTACATTTGCAGTTATGAAAATAATTGAAGTAGCCGCTGCCATCATCATTGAAAACAGTTTCGTATTCACTACCCAACGGGGATACGGCCCTTTCAAGGGCCAATGGGAATTCCCCGGCGGAAAAATAGAACCGGGAGAAACCCCTCAGCAGGCCCTGCTGCGCGAGATTCAGGAAGAATTGTCCATCACCGTAGAGATTCAAGAACTCATCCAGACGGTTGAATGGGACTACCCGGATTTTCATCTGAAGATGCATTGCTACTGCTGCAGCATCCTCTCGGGAGAAATCCGGCTGAGCGAACACCTCGCTGCCCAATGGATCGACCGCGACCAGTTGGAAACCTTGGACTGGCTGCCTGCTGACCGCCAATTGTTGGAACGCGTGGAAGAATACATGGCTTATTCGGAATACGAAGACGATTATGACGAACAAGACGGAAAATACGATGCCTACGCATAAATCATAAAGACGAACTATCAATACAAATAAACAACAATATGAACATTCACGTAATTAAACTGGGCCAATGGCCCCTACTGATTGCCCTCTGTGCGATTTTTGCTGTCGCTTGTGAACAAGACGACCCCACCGGAGAACAACCTACCCCTCCTGAACCCGTATTGACCATCACTTCTGACACCCTGGTAAATTTTCCGGCCGAAGGAGGAACAGGAACCATATCCTACACCCTTGAGAATCCCACAACCGAAACCGACCTCACAATTAACTGCAACACCAATTGGATTACCGAATTCACCCATGCCTCTGCAAACAGCATCACCTACAAAGTGCTTGCAAGCAGTTCTCCCAATCCGAGAGAAGGGATCGTCATCCTGAAATACGGAGATATTTCCCGCACCATCACCATCACGCAGGACGAATACACAGAACCTGAAATCGAATACGATGTTGAGATGAATGCCAGCTATTTCAACGGCACCTATTACGGCCGTATGGAAACAGAAGGTTTCAACTACTTCATTGTATTATCCGATAAAGGTGCTCCCACATCTTCAGGTTTCTACAACAACAGTACTCAATACCGTCTGGACATTTATTCAGAACAATCCGGCTTCTTTGACCCGACCTTGCCGGAAGGCGTTTATGAATACGACTCCCAAAACACCGGCAGACCCGGCACATTTGCATCGGAATACAGCTGTCTGTTGGATGTGCAAGAGTATGACTATGATCAAATCGGATTTGTAGGAGGCACCATCACGGTAAGCGGGGACAGCATTGACGCCGTTCTTATACTCAAAAACGGTCAAACCCACCATGTCACCTATACCGGTCCGATGGAACCCGGCTACTTGGAAATCGACCCTGATCCGATCGGAAGTACCATTGACCAAGACTATGAATTAAACATCACCGGTGGCGGCCTGGACTGCTATTATCGGGGTGACCGCTACGGAGTGGGTTATGACACCTGGTTAATCAACATCATCGAAGACATCAATTCCTACAGCGGAAAATACATGATGTTTGAAGTAATGATCGAAAAATCTCAAAATGGAATGCAGATGGATTCATTCCTGGGTGATTATACCATCTACAACTATCCGAGTGAAGATTTTCTGGGAACGTTCATACCGGGATCACTTCGGGATGGTTTCACCCAACTGGGATCCTGGTACTCCCGCTGTGAAAGTGGTTTCCTGGACAACTCTCATCAAGCCCCGTTGGTGGGTGGTACCGTCAGCATCAGTAAATCCGGCTACACCTACACCTTTACTTTTGATTGTGTAGATGATTTGGGCCATACCATCAAAGGAACATTCAGTGGCAATGTCCGCGGTTCTTATGATCAAAGTGGTGGCTGGTAGCAGCCTACCGAATCAATCATGACCGATTGCAAATGAACCAACAGTTAAACAATACGATTATGTTAAGCGAAAAATTACAACAAGCCATCAATGCGCAGATCAATGCAGAAATTTGGTCCGCATACCTGTATTTGTCCATGTCGCTGGATGCAGAAACCAAAGGTCTCAAAGGCGTAGCCAACTGGTTCTATGTACAATGGAAAGAAGAACTGGACCATGCCCGGATCTTCATGAACTACCTCAATCAACGTGACTGCAAAGTGGAACTGCTGCCCATTGAAGGTGTTCCGACCACTTGGAATTCTGCAATGGAAATGTTTACCGAGACATTGAAACACGAAAAGAAAGTGACTTCCCTGATCAACAACCTGGCAGCAATTGCTGCGGAAGACAAGGATTTTGCATCTTCCAACATGCTCGTATGGTTCATCAACGAACAAGTGGAAGAAGAAGAAAATGCCCGGAACATGATTTTCGCCACTGAATCTGTAGAAGGCAACAAATACGGCATGTACCAACTCGACAAAGAATTGGGTACCCGTACATATGTTCAAGCATCACCGCTGGCAACTGCTGCAGAATAATACAAGCCAACCGATGAGAGATGCGCCTGCGAGCGACTCTCCACGATGGTAATCCGTACTTGGTCCGCTTTCCGTTCGGGGAAGCGGATCAATCTTTTATAGCCGATGGTCGAACCTTTGGCAACACAGAACCATTGTCCATCCTCCTGAATCTCCACCATAAACTGCTCAACCCGTTGTCCCTTGCGGATATCCTCCTGCAAGAGCAGGGTATTGACCACAGATCCATCCACCTGGAATGTCTTTGCACTACCCGGCAGAGCTGACCAGGACAACTTCCTTGCAGTCACAGCATTCTTTGCAAAGGTAGTTTTCAGGTAATCCGACAGTTCCTTGATCCGCTGCACATCCGTCTCGTGCAGTTGGCCACGACGGTCCGGAGGAATATTCAGCAACAACACCGAATTTCGTCCGACCGACTGGAAATAAATATCCACCAGGTCGGCCAGGGAACGGACACTGCTGTCCTGATGAGCATGGTAAAACCACCCGGGACGAATTGAGACATCCACTTCAGAAGGATGCCAGAACACTTCTGATGCCTTTTCCAACAATGCACGTGACCCCAGATCGGCCGAGGTTGGAGCAATGCCCAACGCATTGTTCCGCTCATCACTGCCCGAATGGGAACCCGGTACCAGTGGAGTCACGCTCCACTCCGTCTCACGTCCCCATCCTCGCTCGTTCCCTACCCAACGTACATCGTCCCCCATAATGGCCGTCACCGCCTGGGGTTGAAGACGGTGAATGGTCGATAAAAACAAATCCCAATCGTACTCTTGCCTTCTGCCATTCGGACCTTCCCCATTCGCCCCGTCAAACCAGACCTCATGCACTGTACCGTATTGCGTCAGCAACTCGGTCAACTGCTCAGCAAACAGACGATTATAAACATCCGAATCACCATAGCTGACAGCGTTCCGGTCCCAAGGAGAAAGATAAAACCCAAACTTCAAACCGTATTTCTCACAAGCATCCCTGAATTCACGTACCACATCGCCCTGGCCCTCTTTCCAGGGTGAGGACTTCACACTATAGGACGTCGTGGCAGTCGGCCACAGACAAAAACCATCGTGGTGTTTCGCAGTCAGAATCGCCATCTTGAAACCGGCATCCTTCAATGCCTTGGCCCACTGCTCACAATCCAGGGCGGTCGGATAAAACAAAGCCGGATCATCCTTACCACTCCCCCACTCATTTCCCGTAAACGTATTGATTCCAAAATGCAGAAAAGCGGTCAACTCCAGTTGCTGCCAAGCCAACTGCTCCGGAGTCGGCACCACACGCGCCGCCAACTCCACCTTCTCCTCCAGGGTACAACCTTCCGGAAAACGCAGGTGCTTCTCATAATAACCCTTCTTCATAAAACCAGCACCAGAACCATAACCGGCCCCGGCGCCAGAACCAGTGCCGGCCCCATAACCAGCGCCAATGCCAGAACCAGCACCAGAACCGGCCCCACATCCCGACATCAAAATGACGACCGCAAGTAAGGCCACCCGTCTCAGATTCAATCTCACCATCACTGCATCAGATCTTGAATCTTCTGCGGAATCTGATAATTCTTCATGACTCCACCAAACAACTCAGCACCAGGACCATATGCAAACACAGGAACCACAGTTCCAGTATGACCTTTTGTACTGAATGTAAGTTGAACAGCTGCAGGTTCGTCCGCATGAATACTCTTGTATCCAACCGAGGTTCCTCCGGTTTCATGGTCCGCAGTCACCACCAGCAAGGTATTGGGATGGGTTGTCACATAATTGACCAGCAGCTTGAGGGTGGCATCAAACTCCTGCATTTCCAAAATCATTCCCTCGGAATCATTGTTGTGTCCATAACCGTCAATGATTGCACTTTCAATCATCAGGAAAAACCCGTTCGGGCTGTTCTTTTCCAAAGTCTGTAGCGCTTTTGCCGTGGCTTGGGTCAGGTAAGTGGTCGGATCACAAACCAACGAATCCGTCTTTTCCGAAGCATCAGCTTGCAGATCGGCTGCCGCAGCCAACTGGGCTGCCAGGCACACCTCTGCCCCATCTGCGGCACCAGCGGTTTTGGATGTGGTATTGCGACGATGCACATCGCCCATCGGCAAAATGCCCACAAAGCGTTCTGCCTCAGTCCGAACCACCGAAGCCCAATCTAAATAAACCTCATACCCTTTTTCAATCAACGATGCCGTCAAATCAACAGAATCCGGACGATTGACAAAAGCACTCAAACCCGATCCAATGGCCACATCCACCCCACTTTCCACAAATTGTTCAGCAATGCGGTAACTTTCCTTCCGGCTCAATACCCCAGCATAAAAGGCACCGGGCGTCGCTTCAGTCAATACCGTATTCACCACAATCCCGGTTTTCTTGCCCAGTGACTGGGCTGTCTTCAAGATACTGGTCAATGGATTGCCATCCGGATCCACACCCAAATAGCCGTTATTGGTCCGCGTACCAGTCGCTAAAGCTGTTCCACCTGCCGGAGAATCAGTCACATAATTATTGGCCGATGTAGTCTCATTCAGTCCGATGACCGGCTCCATCTCAAAACCGGTCAAACCTTCCTCAGTCAACAGCAACGAGGAAACAGCCCCGAAGCCCATTCCATCCCCAATCAAATAAATCACATTCTCAACCGGTTCTTTCTTGCTACCACAAGCAGACAACCCCAACAAAACCACGGCCAAAACAACAGCCGTAACACCTGCACGGGCCAATGCAACAGCCCCGCGCAACAACAATTTACAATGATCCATAGTATCTTTATTCATAAAACTCACCGCTAGCAAATTTTGTTATAACCTTACTCCAACCTAAAATTAATCGGCATATCATACTTCACATTGACAGGGATGCCATTCTGCATGCCCGGCTCCCATTTCGGAGAACTCTGCACCACCCGAACTGCCTCTTTATCCAACTCGGGATGCACACCTTGAACCACTTTCACGTTGGAGACTTGCCCATCTGCCTTCACTACAAATGACACAACGACCCTACCAGTGATACCATTCTCTTGGGCAATGGGCGGATAAACCATGTTTGCAGCCACCCATCCCCTGAACTTCTGTACCCCACCTCCTTGAAACGAAGGATCAACAGAAGCACCTACCATCGCATTCTGCTGGTTTCCTCCTTGAGCACCTTGTCGGACACTTTGTTGAGCACCTTGTTGGGCACCTTCTTGGGCACGCTGCTGACCATGTTGCTGTACGACCGCTTTCTTCATGGTACGATTCTCCGTCTTCCGCTGATTATGTTCCATCTCCACAGAAAAAGTCAGATCCTCATAACCGTCCATCTTCAAAGTAACCTGATGGAAACCCACCAACAGCTGCTCGACAATCGGACTGACCCCAATGGATTTTCCATCAACAAATACCTCTGACTTGGCCGGGGTCGTACTCAGGACCAAAGTCCCGTACATTGGAATCGGTGCACCGACCGTCTGCGTTTGGTTCTGACCATTTTGAACCGTAAAAGACACACTCTGAGACTGATGTCCTTCTTTCCTTGCCTCCAGAATATGAGTTCCTTGACTACTCAAAGGGCCTGTCCATGATCCCGTCCCCATCTTCTGCTGGTCCACCCAAATCTCCGCATCCGCCATCTCACTACGACAAGTCACCGTTCCAAACTGAGGAGCCAAACGGATATGGTGTGTCTGCAACTGACCATTTCCCTCCACAAGAATGGTCTGCTCCGCTACAGCATAATGATTCATCTGCACACGGACCCGGACCTCTCCCTTTTTGAAAATATCCTCAGATCGCCAAGGAGTCACCCCAACCGGATTATCATCAATCGCCAAAATAGCACCACTCGGTTCAGAAGTAATCTCCAAATAACCGAATGCAGGTTGAAGACGAATATCCTGAACCTGATCATCCTTGTCCAAAATCAACTTTCCTCGTTTGGGCTCACAATACTTATGAGAAATCTGATAATGATACTCCCCATACTCCAAGGGTGCAGAAGAAGCATAATACCCTCCTTGAGCATAACCTGACTCCAATTCATAGGACTCCGTCTTGCCGATGGACACCAACGCATTAGCAGCCTCCTCGGGATAAATCTGCAATTTCAAAAAACCATAAGAAGCGGAAACATTCGTAAACGTCTGCACCTGCGCATCACTCCGCAACGTCAAACGGTACACCTTCCCCCTCTCCAACTTCACCGGGATCGTCGGCAACGGCGTGTACTCA
>CALCYB010000170.1 GCA_937906485.1 uncultured Rikenellaceae bacterium | reverse complement strand
TTTTAGGAATCTTCCAGAATCAGCCGGTCCACACCGGAAATCTGGAATACTTCCATGTACTGCTGCATCCTGGTGATGATTTCGTCATAGTTTTCTTCGTTGATCTCCGGATAGTCCATGTCCCGGCGGGACAGTTCTTTGATGAGGCCTGCTTCGCGGGATACTTCTGCAATGCGATCCGCTCCTCGGGATACCACTTCAATGACCACTGCTCCGGAAGACTCGACTCAAGTCCAGCCAGCTCCTGTGCCGGAACCGCCGAAGGATACGACTCAGGTACTTTTTATGAAGGCTTACCGGAATGTCCGGCTCTACCGTTCGGATATGCAGGTGATCTGCGACTCCTTGGAATACACGGGCATTGACTCCATCGCCCGTCTGTATTTGGATCCGGTCTTGTGGAACGATGTGAGCAACCAATTGACCGCAGACAGCATGCAGTTGGTGATGGAAAACGGACAGATGTCAAAGGGGATCCTCAATTCCAATGCCTATCTGATTGCGCAACAGGATACCCTGTTCTATAACCAGATCAAGGGCGCGGAGATGATCGGGTATTTCCGTGATAATGAACTCTATCGTTTTGATGCATTGGGGGGAGCTTCAGCCTTGTTCTTCCTGGCGGAGGACAGTTCTATCACCACCATGAACCAGAAGGAGTCCGCCATGATGTCCTCGTTGCTGAAGGATAATAATATAGAGCGGTCCATCTACCTGGACGGGATCAAGAATGATTTCTTCCCGATTGTGGAATTGACGCAAGAACAGAAATTCCTGCGGGATTTCGAATGGCGTCCACAGGATCGTCCGACAGACCGTCATGCCATTACTGACGCTCAGGTGCCCAAGAGCGAGCGGAACCGGAAAATCTCCCGGTATTTTCCGAAATTCAGAAACAGCGACACCTATTTCCCGGGTTACATTCCGGGCATTCTGCGCGAGATCGAGGTTCGGGATTCGATGAGCCGTCTGCCACGCAAGCCGGTATTGTCGTTTGACATCGATACCGTGGCGACTTATCTGCTTGAATTGGCAGTGATTGAGGATGAGGCTTTCTTCAAGGAAGCGGAAGAAGCGAAGAAGCAAAAGCAGAAACAGGAGCGGGACAGCAAGTCCAAGGAGAGATCAAAGCAGCGCAAGAAGATGGATGAACCGGTCATCAAGGACAAGCCCGTTCGCAGAAAACCTCCGGTGCTGGCCCAATACCCGTTGCGTAATCGTCGGGATACGGCCAAATACCAGGCACTTGCCCAGCAGTATGCGTTGTTGGCTCAAGCCATGGATACGGTTTATATCTTGCAGGACAGTTTGTTCCGTAGTGCCGATACGATGTGGCGGGAAGATGTCCGCTATGCCAAACGGGTAATCCGCTACTACGAACGTCAGGAGCGGAAGCTGCTTCGTATCATCCATCGCAAGGAGAAACGCCTGCAGAAGCGTCTGGATGTGTACATGAAGCCTGAAGACGAGAATGAAAACAAGCATAACGAAAAGTAACCCATATTTCTATGAAAGAATTTTTGATTGATGAAGGTCGTCACGGTGTAGAAGACGTGAAGACATTGTTGGCCCCGGATTGCCGTTTGGTACTGGGCGAAAATGACAAGAAAAGAATTATCAGATGTCGCGAATACCTGGACCGCAGAATGGAGAATCAGAAAGAACCCATCTATGGTATTACCACCGGTTTCGGCTCTTTGTGCAACGTATCGGTAAGCAGAGACGAGCTTTCCCAATTGCAAAAGAACCTGGTGATGTCCCATGCCTGCGGTGTTGGGGAAGAAGTTTCGACAGAGGTGGTGAAGCTGATGTTGGCCTTTAAGGTCAAATCACTTGCCTATGGCTTTTCCGGCGTTCGTCTGGAAACCGTAGAGCGCTTGGTGGATTTCTTCAACAATGGGGTCTATCCGGTGGTCTATCAACAAGGATCACTGGGCGCATCCGGTGACCTGGCTCCTTTGGCCAACATGTGTCTGCCGTTGTTGGGTCTGGGCGAAGTCAACTACAAAGGAAAACGCTGCAGCGCAGAAGAAGTCAATCGGGAATTCGGATGGGAACCTCTGGTACTTGCTTCAAAAGAAGGTTTGGCCTTGTTGAACGGTACACAGTTCATGTTGGCCAACGGGATGTGGTCGTTGTACAACGCAAAACGTCTTTCCGCTCTGGCCGATAAGATTGCAGCCGTATCCCTGGAAGCCTACGACGGTCGTATTGAGCCTTTTACAGCAGGTGTTCATGCCGTACGCCCGCAACGCGGACAGATGAAGACGGCCGAAATCATGCGCGGCTATCTGGAAGGCAGTGAAATCATCGCCCGTCCCAAAGCTCACGTTCAAGACCCTTATTCGTTCCGTTGCATTCCGCAAGTCCATGGGGCATCCAAAGATGCCATTGATTATGTGGAACAAGTCTTGACCATTGAACTGAACAGCGCAACCGATAACCCGACCGTATTGCCGGACGAAGACCTGGTTGTATCTGCCGGAAATTTCCACGGACAACCTTTGTCCCTGGCTTTGGATTTTCTGGCCATAGCCCTGGCTGAACTCGGTTCCATTTCAGAGCGAAGAATGTACCAGTTGATTTCCGGCAAGCGCGACTTGCCTTCTTTCCTGGTGGCACGTTCCGGTCTGAATTCCGGATTCATGATTCCTCAGTATGCGGCTGCTTCAGTAGTGAGTCAAAACAAACAATTGTGTACACCTTGCTGCGTGGATACCATTGATTCTTCCCAAGGACAGGAAGACCATGTAAGTATGGGAGCCAATGCGGCCACCAAATGTGTGCGTGTGGTGCTGAACGTGGAAAAGATCCTGGCCATCGAGTTGATGAATGCCAGCCAAGCTCTGGATTTCCGTCGTCCGCTCCGCTCTTCTGCTGTGTTGGAAGCCTTTGTGGCCGATTACCGCAAGGTCGTTCCCTTTATTGAAGAAGATCAGGTGATGTACACCCACATTGCTAACAGTATCCAATTCTTGAGAGCACAAAGTTTATGATTTTTATCAAACAGATCAAGGCCCTGATCGGTGTACGGGAGAAAGCCGAGTTATCCCCGCTCCGTGGAAAGGAACTGGGAGAAATGGGGGTTATCGAACAGGCCTGGTTGCTGCTGGACGGTGACCGGATAGTGGATTTTGGTCAGATGGACGAACTGGGCAATGCACAGGAAGGTTGGGCCCAGTTGGAAGCGATCGAGTCGCAGGCGGATCAGATCATCGATGCCACAGGCCGTATGGTTTTTCCGGCATGGTGTGACTCACATACCCACCTGGTGTATGCCGGAAGTCGTGAGCGCGAGTTCATGGACAAGATCCGGGGTTTGTCCTACCAGGAGATAGCACGACGGGGTGGCGGAATTTTGAACTCGGTGGCCTTGCTGCACGATACTTCTGAAGATGAATTGGTCCGTCAGGCCAAGGAAAGGGCCGAGGAGATCATCCGTTTCGGAACAGGCGCCGTAGAGATCAAAAGCGGCTATGGACTGAGTCTGGAAGATGAAGTCAAGATGTTGCGGGTGGCCCGTCGTATTGGTGAAGAGACGCCGCTGACGGTTCGTACCACTTTCTTGGGCGCCCATGCCGTTCCGATGCGTTACCGGGATGATCGTGCGGCCTATGTGGATGAGATCATCAATGAAATGATACCGGTCATTGCCACCGAAGGTCTTGCCGAATACATTGATGCCTTTTGTGAAGAAGGTTTCTTCAGTGTGGAGGATACCGACAGGATTTTCAATGCGGGCTTGAAATATGGCCTGATTCCCAAGGTGCATGCCAACCAGATGAGTTTCTCGGGCGGTGTACAGTTGGGCGTCAAGTACGGTGCCCGATCGGTCGATCACCTGGAGTTTACCGGACCGGAAGAATACCGTCTGCTGGCCGAAAGTGAAACCATTGCAACGCTGCTCCCTGGAGCTACCTTCTTCCTGGAGATGGATTTCCCCGATGCAAGGGCCATGATTCAGGCCGGTGCGGCGGTTGCCCTGGCGACCAACTACAACCCAGGTTCCTGCCCGTGTGGAGACATGCGTTTCATGACTTCTCTGGCTTGTCTGAAGATGAAACTTACGCCGGAAGAAGCCATCCAGGCCGCTACCTTCAATGGGGCTTGTGCGATGGATGTGGTACAGGAACTGGGCTCCATCACCTCAGGAAAGCGAGCCAATATTTTTATAACCAAACCGATGTCCTCTTATGAGTTCTTGCCTTATGCCTTTACGACTCCTTTGGTGGATACGGTGATTTTGAATGGGAAGATTTATGAATAGTTACCAGACCCCGCTGGGTGAATTGCAGGTCGGTTGGATGGGCCATGCCTCTTTGGTCTTCCAATGGAATGGAAAAGTCATCTATGCGGATCCGTATGCTGAGGTTGCCGATTATCAGGGGCGACCGGCTGCCGACCTGTTGCTGATTACCCACAATCATTATGACCATTACGATCCTGCCGCTTTCGGTCCGGTGCAGACCTCTGCAACCCGCTTTGTGGTCAGCCAGAATGTGGGGGCTGTTGATGACCGTTATACGGTGCTGCACAACGGTGATTCTTGTGAGTGGGAAGGTATCCGCATTACAGCTGTCCCCGCCTATAATATCCATCGTCGCAATGAAGAAGGCCAACACTTCCATCCCAAGGGTGTGGGTAACGGTTATGTGTTGGATTTTGGCGGTTTTATCGTTTATATTGCTGGAGATACCGAGCCGATTTCGGAAATGGACCAGTTGCCTGCTTGCGATCTGGCATTTCTGCCCAAGAATCTTCCTTATACCATGACTGATGAAGAGTTTGTGAACCTGGCCCATCAGTTGCAGCCGAAGGTGTTGCATCCCATCCATTTTTTTGAGTTGGACTACGATGCGCTGCGTTCAGCCATTGATTCGAAAATACAATTGATAAATCCCAAAAAATATGATTAAGAGACTGATTGAATGCGTTCCGAATTTCAGTGAAGGACGTGATATGCAGGTCATCAACCAGATCACGGCTGAGATTGAATCTGTAGAAGGTGTAAAATTGTTGAATGTGGATCCTGGTGCAGCCACCAACCGTACCGTGGTTACCTTTGTCGGGGAGCCCGAGCCGGTGATCGAAGCGGCTTTCCGTGCAATCCGCAAGGCAGCCCAGTTGATCGATATGCGCCATCATCATGGAGAGCATCCCAGATTTGGGGCGACCGACGTGTGTCCTTTGATTCCGATTGCAGGCATTACGATGGAAGAAACCGTGACCTATGCCCATAAATTGGGTCAACGCGTAGGCGATGAACTGGGAATTCCGGTGTACGCCTATGAAAATGCGGCATTCACGCCGGAGCGTCGCAACCTGGCTTACTGCCGTGCCGGTGAGTACGAAGGTCTGACCAAAAAACTGGCTGATCCGAACATGAAGCCTGATTTTGGCCCCGCTGCTTTTAGTGATGCGGTGGCACTGACGGGATGTACCGCGATCGGTGCACGCGACTTCCTGGTCGCCATCAACTATAACCTGAACACCACCTCTACCCGTAGAGCCAATGCCATCGCTTACGATGTGCGTGAAAAAGGCCGTAAGAAACGGGAAGGCAATCCGATTACCGGTAAGGTGGTAAAAGACGAAAACGGCAATGACGTATGGATTCCGGGTACGTTGAAAGCCTGCAAGGCCATTGGGTGGTTCATTGAAGAATACGGTATTGCACAGATCTCCATGAACGTGACCAACATTTCCGTAACCCCTGTACACGTGGCTTTCGAAGAAGTCTGCGCCAAAGCACAGGCACGTGGTCTGCGTGTGACCGGATCTGAAATCGTCGGTCTGATTCCGAAGAAGGTGCTGATTGATGCCGGTAAATATTTCCTGGCCAAACAACAGCGCTCTTTGGGGATTGCTGAAGAGGAAATCATCAAGATTGCCGTAAAATCCATGGGATTGGATGACCTTTGTCCGTTCAACCCGCGTGAAAAAGTCATTGAATACCTGTTGGAAGACGACAGCAAGAAGAAATTGATCGATTTGACCTGCAAGGGTTTCGCAGAAGAGACCGCTTCTGAGTCACCGGCTCCGGGTGGTGGATCCATTTCGGCTTACATGGCCTCTTTGGGTGCGGCATTGGGAACCATGGTCGCCAACCTTTCTTCCCACAAGCCCGGTTGGGACGACCGTTGGGAATATTTCTCACAATGGGCAGAAAAAGGTCAGGCGTTGATGCACGAACTGCTGTTCCTGGTGGATGAAGATACCAACGCTTTCAACAAGATCATGGATGCCTTCGGGTTGCCCAAGTCAACGGATGAAGAAAAAGCAGCGCGTGGGGCGGCTATCCAGGCGGCAACCTTGTATGCGACCCAAGTACCTTTCAATACCATGAAGGCGGCTTATCAAGTGTACGATATCGTTGAAGCGATGGCAAAAGACGGTAATCCGAACTCAGTATCCGATGCAGGTGTAGGAGCCTTGAGCATCCGTGCTGCTGTTCATGGTGCATTCTTGAATGTCAAGATCAATGCAGCGGGACTCAAAGACCGTGAGGTTGCGCAACAGATCATCGATCAGGCTGCTGCTATCGCTGCGGAAGCTGACCGTCGTGAAGCAGAAATCATTGCCATTGTCAATGAAGTGATTGCAAAGTAATCCATTGAAGACAACCGATCCGGAGTCGGTTGTCCGATAAAGAAAACAGGCTGGCCTTCGAATGAAGGTCAGCCTGTTTTCTTGCTTTTGGGGAAATGGATTATTTTCCAGCCAGTCGTTTGTAGGACTCGTAACGCAGCTTGGCAAATTCTTCGGTCTTGGCGAAGAGATCGGCCGCTTCGTTCGGGAAGGTCTTCAGCAATGAGCTGTAGCGTACTTCACCTTTGATGAAGGCTTGGAATTTGCTCCAATCCGGTTCTTTGCTGTCCAAGGTAAACGGATTTTGTCCAGCTTCTGCCAAGGCCGGGTTGAAACGGTACAGGTGCCAGTAACCGCATTCTACCGCCAGTTTTTCTTCACGTTGGCTTGCACCCATACCATTCTTCAGACCGTGGTTGATACAAGGTGCGTAAGCGATGATCAAGGAAGGACCGTTGTAAGCTTCAGCTTCTTTGATTACGTTGAAGTATTGTGCAGGGTTGGAGCCCATCGCTACTTGTGCAACATACACATAACCATAGCTCATGGCCATCATGCCCAAGTCTTTCTTGCGAACCCGTTTACCGGAAGTTGCGAATTTTGCAACAGCACCAGCCGGGGTTGATTTGGAGGATTGTCCACCGGTGTTCGAGTAAACTTCGGTATCCAATACCAATACATTGATGTTTTCACCGGAAGCCAGAACGTGGTCCAATCCACCGTATCCGATGTCGTAAGCCCAACCATCACCACCGATGATCCATTGGCTGCGGGCTGCAATCAGATCTTTGCGCAGCAAGAGTTCTTTGCAGATGTCGCAACCGCAAGCTTCCATCATCGGAACGATCTGGTCAGCGATTTCGCGGGTAATGGTGGCATCGTTGCGGTTTTCCAGCCATTTTGCAAACAAGGCTTTCAATTCAGATGAGCAGGCATTGCATTCCAGGCCTTTGATCATCCATTCAGCCACGGTTTCGCGCAGACGTTCAGTACCGATACGCATACCCAGACCAAATTCGGCGTTGTCTTCAAACAAGGAGTTTGCCCAAGCCGGACCTCTTCCGTTACGGTCGGTGGTGTAGGGAGAAGCCGGGAATGAACCGCTGTAGATGGATGAACATCCGGTAGCATTCGCCACCATCATGCGGTCACCGAAGAGTTGGGTAATGGATTTGATGTAAGGGGTTTCACCGCAACCTGCACAAGCACCAGAGAATTCAAAGAGCGGTTGGGCAAATTGAGCGTTCTTGAGGTTTTGTGTCTTGGGTGCCACGGTGTCTTTGTAACCGACATTGGCATGCAGGTAGTCAAAATTGGCTTGTTCGTGCAGTTGGGTTTCCAGCGGCTTCATCACCAGGGCTTTGGTCTTGGCCGGACATACGTCAGCACAGTTGCCGCAACCGGTACAATCCATCGGAGATACTTGGATGGTAAAGTTGTAGGCTTTGAAAGCAGCGTTACCTTGTGTGCGTTTGATGTCAGCAGGAGCTTTGGCTGCTTCTTCTTCGCTCATCAGGAACGGACGGATGGCTGCGTGAAGGCAGACATAAGCACATTGGTTACATTGGATACAGTTTTCGGATTGCCATTCCGGTACGTTTACAGCGATGCCCCGTTTTTCGAAGGCAGCTGTGCCTGCAGGGATGGTGCCGTCGGCATATTGGCCGGTAAATGCGCTGACCGGAATATCGTTGCCGTTTTGAGCGTTCACCACGTCAGCAACAGAGCGGACCCATTCCGGGGCAAGACGGTCAAAGTTGGCCGGACGGAATTTCGCGCGGGCGTTTTTCCATTCTACCGGAATTTCCACTTCTACATATTCTGCACCACGGTCAACCGCTGCGTAGTTTTTCTTCACAACATCTTCTCCCTTCTTGCCGTAGCTCTTGTCAATGGCTTTTTTCATCAAGGCAACTGCATCTTCGTAGGGGATGATGCCGGTGATCTTGAAGAAAGCAGATTGGAGGATGGTATTGGTGCGGTTACCCAGACCGATTTCTTCGGCGATCTTGGTAGCGTTGATGATGTACATCTTCAGGTTGTTTTCCGCAACCAGTTGTTTTACGTGGTCCGGAATGCGTTCCAGGGTTTCTTCAACTGACCAGAGGCTGTTCAGCAGGAAGGTCCCGTTCTTTTTGATACCTTTGAGGACATCGTATTTGTTCAAGTAAGAGGGCACGTGACAAGCCACGAAGTCCGGGGTAGATACCAAGTAGGGAGAGGTAATCGGCTCGTCTCCAAAACGGAGGTGAGAGCAGGTGTATCCGCCGGATTTCTTGGAGTCGTAGTCAAAGTAACCTTGGCAGTATTTGTTGGTGTTGTCACCGATGATCTTGATGGTGTTCTTGTTGGCACCGACAGTACCGTCTGAACCCAAACCATAGAATTTGCATTCGTAAGTACCTTTGCGGGCCAATGAGAACTCTTCGCCTACGGGCAGAGAATGGAAGGTTACGTCATCCACAATGCCGATGGTGAAACCGTTCTTGGGTTGTTTCTTGGTCAGGTTGTCAAATACTGAAAGGATTTGAGCCGGGCTGGTGTCTTTTGAAGACAGACCATAACGTCCGCCGACAATCATCGGGGCGTCATCGCCGCGGTCAGCCAAAACAGCTTTCACATCCATGTACAACGGTTCTCCTACAGCGCCGGGTTCTTTGGTGCGGTCCAGAACAGCAATGCGTTTTACGCTTCTGGGCAGTACGCGCAAGAAATATTTGGCAGAGAAAGGACGGTACAGACGTACGGTCAGGACACCGACTTTTTCGCCTTTTGCCATCAGCATGTCCACCACTTCGCGGATGGTTTCGCAAACAGAACCCATTGCGATGATGATGTTCTTGGCTTCAGGATCACCATAATAGTCAAAAGGAAGGTAGTGACGTCCGGTCATTTCGCTGATTTCACCCATGTAGCGGGCAACGATGTCCGGAACAGCATCGTAGTAAGGATTGCTGGCTTCACGTGCTTGGAAATAGACATCCGGGTTTTGGGCCGTTCCGCGGGTAACGGGACGGTTCGGGTTCAATGCTTTTTGGCGGAAAGCCTTGAGGGATTTTTCACTGATCATCTCCTTCAGAGCTTCTTCGTCCGGCAATTCCACTTTTTGAATTTCGTGGGAGGTTCTGAAACCGTCAAAGAAGTGAATGAACGGAATGCTTGATTTCAAGGTAGACAGGTGTGCTACTGCAGCCAGGTCCATGGCTTCCTGAACGCTGGCAGAAGCCAACATGGCAAAACCGGTTTGGCGGGCAGCCATTACGTCGGAGTGGTCACCGAAGATGGACAGTGCCTGAGCGGCCAATGAACGGGCAGAAACATGGAATACGGTAGGCAACAGTTCGCCTGCAATTTTGTACATGTTGGGAATCATCAGCAACAAGCCTTGAGAAGCCGTAAAAGTCGTGGTCAAGACACCGGCTTGTAATGAGCCGTGCACAGCACCTGCTGCTCCACCTTCGCTCTGCATTTCAGTGACTTTTACTTTTTCGCCGAAGAGGTTTTTCTTTCCGAATGCGGACCATTCATCTACATACTCAGCCATGGTTGAAGACGGAGTGATGGGGTAGATGGCGGCATGTTCGCTGAATAAATAGGCTACGTGGGCGGCAGCGTAGTTGCCGTCACACGTGATGAATTTCTTTTCTTTAGCCATTGTGTATAGGTTTTAAATGATTTTCAGTCAAATGAAATTTTTCCAAAAAAATAATCGGGCAAATTTACGAAAAAATACTCAGATTGTTACTGGCGACCCGAAGTATTTGCATTCGGAATGCATTTTTTGATAAGTCCTTGCAGTACACTGCCCGGGCCCAGTTCGATGAACTCGGTAGCACCGTCCTGTTGCATTTGCAGTACGGTCTGTGTCCAGCGGACGGGAGCAGTCAATTGCATGAGCAGGTTTTGTTTGATTTCAGAGGGATCGGTATGCGGTTTTGCATCGACATTCTGATAAACGGGACAAATCGGTTTTCGGAATTCGGTTTTTTCAATGGCAGCGGCCAGTTCGACACGGGCAGGCTCCATCAGCGGAGAGTGGAAGGCTCCTCCGACTGAAAGAGGAAGGGCTCGTTTTGCACCGGCTTCCTTCAAACGGGCGCAAGCCTTCTGTACGGGTTCTACGGCTCCGGAAATAACTAGTTGGCCGGGGCAGTTGTAGTTGGCCGGGACCACCACACCTTCTGTTTCTTCGCAGATGCGTTCCACCAGCTCGTCGGCAGCTCCCAAAACGGCTGCCATGGTAGAGGGCTCCAGTTCGCAGGCTTTCTGCATGGCCATGGCCCGTGCAGCAACCAGACGGAGTCCGTCCTCAAAACTCATGGCACCTGCGGCGACCAGTGCCGAGAATTCACCCAATGAGTGGCCGGCTACCTGGTCCGGTTGAAAGTCTTCTGCAGTCAAGGCCAGAGCAACAGAGTGCAGGAAAATGGCGGGTTGGGTGACCTTGGTCTGTTTCAAATCTTCGGCCGTTCCGTTAAACATGATGTCCGTAATGCGGAATCCTAATATCTCATTTGCCTTTTCGAACAATTCTTTTACTTGGTTGTTGCTGTTGTAGAGGTCTTGGCCCATCCCTGTAAATTGGGCCCCTTGTCCAGGGAAAACAAAAACTTTCATATATTTTTCTATTCTATCTAAAATTAATTCTTAACTTTGCAGTCCTGCTCTCGTAGTTCAATGGATAGAATATAGGATTCCGGTTCCTACGATGTGGGTTCGATTCCCGCCGAGAGTACAAGACGAAAATCCCGCACCAAAGCGGGATTTTTTGTTTGTCAGAGTTCCTGGTACGGAACGTCTTCTATGTTGTTTTTTGTTATCTTTTGCAATTGGGTGTTGACTACCCGGGTCTCAATCAGCTCGGACAGTCCATAAACAAGCAAGGCGATGCCGAAGATGACAAACAAGGCGTTGCCGCTGCTGTTGGGAAAGAAGAACATGGCGATGCCACATCCGGTAACCAGTGCCGGGACAATGGCAAATCCCCAGGAGGCATTCACCGCTTTTTTTGCGCTGAAGAAACTGATCAGGGATCCGATTCCGAAAAGCAGCAGGACAGCTCCGAACAGGAACATGATGATGCCGGTAAAGAAACTCGGGAAAAGAATCAGGATGAGCCCAAAGGTGATGTTGACAATCCCATTGACAGACAACAGGGAGCGGTTCGGCCGGTCTTCGTTGTCCTGCTTGGCACTCCGGTTGGATGCCAGGGAGAAGATGCCGGTTGCAAGAATCAGACCTCCAAGCACATAG
>CALCYB010000169.1 GCA_937906485.1 uncultured Rikenellaceae bacterium | reverse complement strand
ATCCGGCTGTAGGGACGGGGGGTCATTACGTTGTGTTGGATGTGGATGGTCTTGCCGTTTCCCGTACGGATGAGGGTCAGGGTGTGGTCCCCATTTTGGAAGTCGGTGACTTTTTCACCGGTGGTCCTTTCGATGTAGGCCGGGCCGTTGACCGCTTTGGTGTCCATGGCCACCAGGTAGTTCATCTTGTCTCCGCGGTGGATGTCCAGCAGCTGGCAGGCAGGTCCGAGGCCGTGAGTGGGATAGACGTCTCCGCGGTGGGTGCGGTTGTAGTCCATCCGCCAGTTGTTCCAGTAGTAGGGCCAGAAGTCTTCCAGGTTGTGGATGTAAGAGCCTTCTACGTGGAGAATCTCACCGAAGAGTCCGTGTTGGGCCATGTTCAGGGTGGTAAGTTCAAAGAAATCGTATACGCAGTTTTCCAACTGCATGCAGTGTTTGCGGGTTTTTTCTGCGGTGTTGATCAAGGCCCAGATTTCATCCATGGTCATGGCAGCCGGGACTTCAATGGCAACGTGTTTGCCTTGTTCCATGGCGTAGATGCCCATTTTTGCGTGGCTTTTCCAGTCGGTGGCAATATAGATCAAGTCAATGTCGTCCCGTTCGCACAGGGCTTTCCAGGCGTCTTCGCTTCCGCTGTAGGCAGCTGCTTCGGGCAGGTTGCGTTTGCGGAGGATCTGTTGGCAGGCTTCTACACGATTGGGTTCAATGTCGCATAAAGCAACGATTTTTGTGCCAGGGATGTAGGTGAAACGTTCCACTGCGCCCGGGCCGCGCATACCCAGACCGATGAAGCCGACACGGACGGTATCCAGTTTTTCGGTTACCAGACCGACCACATCGGTTTGTCCGGGTTCACGTTCCGGAACGGGAGTCTTGATGAGGTAGGACGGTTCGGTGGTAGAACAAGCGGCAGACAGAATCAGGGTCGCACAAAATAACAGGAAGAAACGGGTATGTTTTTTCATGGAAATAATATTAAGTTTAACGTACAAAGATAGGAAAGTGTTTTGCTTTCACAAAGAATAGTTAATTTTGCGAAAAAATTAGACCAACATATGACTGAAATTAAGGATCCCGGCCTCTGGCAAAGTGGGAAAATGAAGATTGACTGGGTCATCCGTCGGATGGACCTGCTTCGTGGAATTGAAGAACGTTTTCGTAAAGAACAACCCTTCAAAGGATTGAAAATCGCTTTGTCGGTTCACCTGGAAGCCAAGACTGCTTATTTGTGCAAGGTACTGGCCGCAGGTGGTGCCGATATGTACGTGACGGGCAGCAACACCTTGTCCACCCAGGACGACATTGCGGCAGCATTGGTTCATGACGGGCTGCACGTGTTTGCCTGGCATGCGGCTACTGCTCAGGAGTACGACCGTCATCTGACCCGGGTGATTGAAATCGGTCCGGATGTGATCATTGATGACGGTGGAGACTTGGTCAACCTGATCCATACGCGGTATGCCCATTTGCTGGACCGTGTCCTGGGCGGATGCGAGGAAACCACCACGGGTATCCATCGGCTGTATGCGATGGAACGGGCCGGAAAACTGCGTTTCCCGATGATTACGGTCAATGACGCGGACTGTAAGCATCTGTTTGACAACCGTTACGGGACAGGTCAGTCGGTATGGGACGGCATCAACCGGACCACGAATCTGATTGTGGCCGGAAAGACCGTTGTGGTGGCCGGTTACGGCTGGTGCGGCAAGGGCGTGGCCATGCGTGCAAAAGGTTTGGGCGCGAAAGTGATTGTAACGGAAGTGGACCCGATCCGGGCCATGGAAGCGGTGATGGACGGGTTTGAGGTGATGACGATGGATCAGGCAGCACCTGTGGGAGATTATTTTGTGACCGTCACCGGATGCAACGATGTGGTCGGATGCCGTCATTTCGAACGGATGAAAGATGGAGCCATCTGCTGCAACGCCGGTCACTTTGATGTGGAAGTGGATGTGGCCGGTCTCCGGAAAATGGCAGTTGAGGTGTTTGAGGCCCGGAAAAATATCGAGGGTTTCCGTTTGGCCAACGGTCGTACGGTTTACCTGCTTGGTGAAGGGAAACTCGTCAACCTGGCGTGTGGAGACGGACACCCGGCTGAAATCATGGACATGAGTTTTGCTATCCAGGCCTTGAGTGCAGAATATGTGGTCCGGCATCAGGAAACCTTGAAAAACAGTGACCGAAAAGTCATTCCGGTACCCCGTCAGGTCGATCAGTCGGTGGCATTTCAGCGTTTGGCCATGTGGGGGATTGATATTGATCGCTTAACTCCTGAACAACAGGAGTATATGGGGAAATAATCTGACTTCTGCTGTTGATTTCTTATAAAAAGTATGGTACTTCTCATAAAAAAAATGTACCTTTGCGAGTTAAAATTTTTAGCGTATGAAAATTATTGGAACCGGAAGCGCTCATCCGAAGCAAGTCGTGACCAACGAGATGCTGTCCACTTTTTTGGACACCAATGATGAGTGGATCCGCACGAGGACCGGGATCCAGGAACGTTGCGTCATTTCAAGCGAACGTTTGGAGGATCTGGCGTTGGAGGCCATGGAAAAGGCTTTGAAGAGCGCGAAACTTACGGCTCGTGATATTGATTTTATTATCTGCTCAAATGTAGTCAATGAATACATAACTCCAGGATTGGGCTGTGTGCTGCAAGGCATGTTGGGGGCTGTCTGCCCGACCATTGATGTGAACGGAGCCTGCGCCGGTTTTATTTATGCGTTGGACATTGCAGATGCTTTCTTTAAGTCAGGACGTGTGAAAAATGTGCTGGTGGTGGCTGCAGAGGAACCTTCGCGGATGATGGACTGGAATGACCGTTCTACTTGTGTGCTTTTTGGAGATGGTGCCGGGGCTGTGGTCCTGACCGAAGGGGACAGTTTTGAAGCCTTCTCGTTGTCCAATACCAGCAAGCCGGAAGCCTTGTATCAGAAACACCGCCTTCAATATACTCCTTATGTGGACAAGGATGAACCGGACCACGCCGTAATCATGAACGGACAGGACGTGTTCAAAATGGCCGTGAAAGGTTCGATCCGGGATTTGAATCGGGTCATGCAGCAAGCGGCTGTCACTCCGGATCAAGTGGATCACTACCTGTTGCATCAGGCCAATATCCGGATCATTGACACCATTCGTGAGTATATGAAGCAAGGTTGGGAAAAATTCCCTCATTTTATCGAACGTTATGGCAATACCTCTTCATCCAGCATTCCGATGCTTTTGGATGAACTGGCCCGGGAAGGCAAGATCAAAGAGGGAGACCGCATTGCCATGAGTGCATTTGGTGCAGGGTTCACGACAGCAGCCTGTCTGTTGACCTGGACCGGAATCAAGTATGAAGAATAATCAAATAAAATAACCGACTATGAAAAGAGTAGTAATTACCGGGATGGGGGTTATCTCCCCTGTCGGCAACAATGTCGAGACGTTTTGGAACAACCTGATCAACGGCGTCTGTGGCATTGATCGCATTACTTATTTCCCGACAGATGACCTGCCGGTAAAGATAGCTGGCGAAATCAGAGGGTTCAACGCCAAGGATTTCGGCGTGGATCCCCAAACCATCCGCAAGAGCGACCGTTTCTGTCTGTACGCCCTGGCAGCTGCCAATCAGGCAATGGAAGATAGTGGACTGAAGGAGTTTGATCCTGCCCGTCTGGGTGTGTATGTGGGTTCGGGTATCGGCGGAATGGACACCTTCATTGCAGAAACCCGAAAAATGGACCGGGAAGGAGCCAACCGGATCTCACCCTTGTTCATCCCGATGATGATTTCCAACATCGCAGCAGGAAACATTGCCATCAAACATAATGCCCAAGGACCTTGTCTGCCGATCGTTACGGCTTGTGCGACCGGTACCCACTCCATTGGTGAAGCTTTCCGTGCCATCCGTCACGGCTATGCCGATGCCATCATCGCCGGGGGTGCTGAAGCGGCCATCAGCCCGTTGGCCATCGGTGGTTTTGCCAACAGCAAGGCACTGTCCCGTTCTGAAAACCCGCTGGAAGGTTCCCTGCCCTTCGATGCCCGTCGTCAAGGTTTTGTGATGGCAGAGGGTGCCGGTATCCTGGTGTTGGAAGAACTGGAACACGCCCGTGCCCGTGGCGCCAAGATCTATGCGGAAGTATGTGGCTATGGCAACTCATGTGATGCTTACCACTATACCGCTCCCCGTCCGGATGGAACCACTCCGGCAGCCGCTATCCGCAGCGCATTGGATGAAGCCGGCTACCGTCCGGGTGAAGTGGCTCACTTCAATGCTCACGGAACAGGTACCCCGCTCAACGACAAGTCGGAAACCGCAGCGATCAAATTGGCCTTGGGCGAAGAAGATGCCCGTCGTGCTGTGATTTGTTCCACCAAGTCCATGACCGGTCACATGCTCGGAGCAGCCGGTGGTGTGGAAATGATTGCGACAGCTCTGGCCATCCGCGACGGAATCGTGCCGCCGACCATTGGCCTGACCGAACCGGATCCGGAATGTGACTTGGATTACAACCCGTTGAAGGCCCGTAAATGTGACTTTACCATTGCTTTGTCCAACTCATTGGGCTTTGGTGGTCACAACGGAAGCATTGCAGTAAGACGATTTGAAGAATAGTAATATGAAACGCGAAGAAATTAAATCATTTTTGCCTCACCGCGAGCCCATGCTGCTGGTGGATGAGATGGAAATTGACGAAAATGGTGTTGCCCATGGCAAGTACCATGTTCGTGGGGATGAATTCTTTTTGAATGGACACTTCCCTGGCCACCCCGTTGTTCCGGGTGTGATTCTTTGTGAAATTATGGGCCAATCTTCTTCCATCCTGGTGTTGAAGGAAATGGAAGGTTGTACTCCGATGTTCACCGGCATTGACAAGACCCGATTCAAGGGATCCGTAGTGCCGGGAGATACCGTGGAAGTGACGGCCAAGATTACCGCCAAACGCGGAATGATTTTCTTTATTG
>CALCYB010000168.1 GCA_937906485.1 uncultured Rikenellaceae bacterium | reverse complement strand
GAAGAATTGGTCCACAAGGGTACGTTGCATGTTGATGTCGCGGAACAGAATACCGTACAACGCATCGTTCAGCATCACATCCAAACCTTCAAAAGCACCCATGATGGCGATTTCGGGCATACACAGACCGGAGCAATAGTTGCACAGACGGATGTAACGGCCCACTTCTTCACCTACTTCGTCCAAGGCTGCACGCATGATCCGGAAGTTCTCCTGAGTAGCGAACGTGCCCCCGAAACCCTCAGTAGTTGCACCATAAGGCACATAGTCCAGCAGACTCTGACCGGTTGTACGGATCACAGCGATGATATCGGCACCTTGACGGGCCGCTGCCTGTGCCTGCACCACATCTTCGTAGATGTTACCGGTTGCTACGATGACATACAAGTAAGGTTTGTTGCCTTCACCAATCGTTTCCAAATAATGTTCACGACGGGCACGACGCGAACGGATACGTTCCAGACTGCCGTCAATCACCGGTTTGAGGACCTCATCGATCCGTGCGCGGTCACAAGCAGGCACCTGGGTCAGGTCCAACTGACCGGCTGCCACCTGTTCGGCAATCGTCTGCGGGGTAGCCCCTGTCTGCGCCATGGCACAAGCGAGGAAATACAACACCCCTTCTTTCAACGCGCCACGTTCCTTCAAATGTTCCACCACCACGTTCGGAAGGGGAACACCATTTTCATCCACACCGTCAATACCCATCAAACGGCACAAGGTCCGTTCAACAGCCACTGTGGTATAACGTTCCACGAAGGATTGCACGTCCTGTGCAATGTTTCCGGCCAAGGACCGTGCGTAGGCCACCTTCTTGAAATCCAATCCTAATTTACTCTGCATAAACTCTTTTTCTACCTGTTATTTTTCAATATATTACCTGTTATTTTTCAATATATTTTGTGCAGCTGCAATCCATTCGGGATCCAGTTGCAAATGTGCGGCTACCGCCAACGCCTCGTGCGGAACCTCATCAAAGGGAGCATCCACCAAAGCATAATTCATTTTTCCATGTTCCAATCCGTATACCTTCATCCGACGCAAGGCCAGGTCCACCGGCTTGATGTTGTAATGGGTCGTCATCACCAGGGACGGAGAAAGGGCTCCCATCACACGCAGAAGGGCTTCCACCAGAGCCGTCCCCTCTACCGGATTGGTACTTCTTGCCGGCTCGTCCACCAGCACCAATGCCTTTTCACCCCGGCGGACCGCCTGCAACGCCTCGTTCAGGCGCAGCATTTCCGCCGAAAAGGACGAAAGTCCGGACTCCATATTCTGACCGTCCCCCAAACACAGATGCACCGACTCAAATACACGCATACGGGCGTTCCCAGCAGGCACCGGGAGTGCAAACTGGTACAGGAACTGACACAAAGCCAGACATTTCAAGGCAACGGTCTTTCCCCCCATGTTGGAACCGATGATCAGCAGGGGTCTGTCGCCGTAGGTGAGGCTCACCCGCTGGTAGGTCTTACCCTGCTCCTGCAGCAACGAAGCCACCTGAGGATGCCAGAAGTGCTCCAATACCAAGACTTCATCTTCGGCTGCTGCTTGAGGCACTGTCCTATGGTCCTGTTCCATCACCAAAGCCTTCGCCAGGTTCAGGTCCACATCAGCAAGCATCTGCAGGGTTTCCCGCAAAGGCTGTACGGCCGGCAACAACAGACGGGTCAAGCGCTCACGGATACGGGCTTCTTCCAACAAAGCCGCCCCCATGAGTTCCGTACGCTCGTCCCCTTCTGGCATCACCCGAAGCTGACGGCGCATATCCGCCAGGACCGGAGAATAGGAATCGTAGACGTAGAAGGTCGCAACCCCTGTTTCGTCGGGATCCAGCCAACGCTGCACCTGCTCCAGTTCACAGGGCAAATCCAATTCCATTCCCACTTCCTGAAGCAGCTGTTGCACCTGCCGGGAGAGAATCTCCAAGAGTTTGATTTCAAACAACTCGGTATCTTCCAACACCTGTCCGGCAGCAATCCGCTCCACAGACCCGCTCAAATCCTTCAACGTACACAACTTGGCGTGCATCCGTTCAGGCCAGTTACGGGCGGCCTTGCGCACGGCCTCCTGATAACGGATCACAGCGGCATAGGCCGACCGGATCAGATCAGGATGGGTATACATCTGCTGGTCCAACAAACGGCGACGGGTGTACGAAGAAGCCAAGGGCAGTTCATCGATGCACCAGCGCAGTCCACAGGGGGTATCCAACAAGGATCTAAGCTTCATATCGGTTCTTCACTATATCATAGACCGGCAAGCCAATCTGTTCGCCCAACAGGGCACATACCCGGTCGGAATCGAAACACATCCCTGAAGGTGATGTGGGATTGACGCAAACCGCCAACAGACGGCTGGTCTGTTCAACGGTAATCCGTCCCCCGCGCTTTTGGTAGGCACGATAAACTTCGGGTGTAATAAAAAGACGGGAGAAATCCTTGACCACCACTTCGGTCGTCGGGGACAAGTCCATCACCTTTTTCAAAAACCGGTCCGTCAATGCACCGGATACCCGAAGCGCTTCCGGGTGATCCCCTAAAACACGGTCTGCACCGGTTTCTCCAGTGCCTCCCAGCGCTGAAATCCGCTCTCCAACCCCTTCGGCAAGATCGGTCTTCGGCAAACGGATCAGTTCCACCTGAAAGGCCGTCTTGCGGATCATCGTCGGCAGATGGGCGGACAACGCCGCACCGGTTGACAGAATCATGGCCTCACTCACCGCCGGAGACGCCGAACTGACACGGGACAGCGCCCCGTCAATCAACATCAGGTCCATCCCCAACCGCTCCAAAGAAGCCATCCATCGGGTCAACGCCTGGGCAGAAGAGGGTCCGGACAACATCACTTTGCCGGCCACCACGCTTCGCGCCGTCACCACAGGACCCAGCGGTGTCGATTCCCGAGAAAGATCCACCAGTTCCGACACCAGGTGCCGGTCCCGATAATAACGTTCTGCCGTGGAAAAATAACACCCCTGAGGCATTACAATCTGGGGTTTCGGGGTCAGGGTCACACGATCCGTCGTCTCCCCGTCCACTCCGATTGAAGTGACACAGATTTTCTTGCGGTCAACAGGGAGCCTTCTCAGGATATAATTCAGACATTCCGTCTTACCGGTATTCTTTTCCATTCCCACCAGTGAAACGCTCCGGCAGGACAATATATCCTGAATAAAAGGCATCCTGTTCCTATATCAAACAACTGTTATTTCTTTACACGTTCCTTACGGGCCAGAACAGACGGCTCAATGGACATACGTTCTCCACCCAACAAAGAAGCCACACCTTCGGTCTTACGTTCCTTCTGACATTCTTCACAATGGCATTCGTTCACGTAATTGGTCGGTTCCGTATAGGTTGTAATCACACCTTCAAAGTTACGCAACACCACCTTGCCGGGAGCTTGTGAAATCACGTACTGAGGCATAACCGGGGTCTTTCCACCACCACCGGGTGCATCCACCACAAAGGTAGGAACAGCATATCCTGAAGTATGACCACGGAGACCTTCGATGATCTCGATACCCTTGGACACCGGAGTACGGAAATGCTCCAGTCCCATCGACAAGTCGCATTGATAAATATAATAAGGTCTCACACGCATCTTCACCAGGCCGTGTACCAGTTTCTTCATGGTATGCACACAATCATTCACACCACGCAACAGCACTGACTGGTTGCCGAGCGGCACACCGGCATTGGCCAGGCGGGCACAAGCCTCTGCAGCTTCAGGAGTGATTTCATTGGGGTGATTGAAGTGGGTGTTCAACCAGATCGGGTGATACTTCTTCAACATGTTCACCAGATCATCCGTGATCCGTTGAGGACATACAACAGGAGTACGGGATCCGATACGGATGATTTCCACGTGAGGAATTGCACGCAGACGGGAAATGATGCTTTCCAGACGGGCATCGCTGACCATCAGCGCATCCCCACCGGAGAGCAATACGTCACGAACCTGCGGCGTACGGGCCACATAATCGATGGCGCGGTCAATGCGTTCAGTCGGAGACTCATTGTCGTTCTGACCGGCGAAACGGCGACGGGTGCAGTGACGGCAATACATCGAACACATATCGGTGATCAACAGCAATACGCGGTCCGGATAACGGTGAGTCAGACCCGGAACCGGAGAATCTTCGTCTTCGTGGAGGGGGTCCAACAAGTCGGCTGCAGCCTGGTGCGTTTCCAACGCGGTCGGAATCGCCTGACGACGGATCGGACAATGCGGGTTGTCGGGATCGATCAATGAGATATAATAAGGTGTAATCGCCATCCGCAAAGTGGACAGGGTCTTCTTCACCCCTTCTTCCTCTTCCGGAGTCAATTCCACATATTTTTTCAACTGGTCTAAGGTTTCAATCCGATTCTTAACCTGCCATTTCCAGTCATTCCACTGAGCATCAGTTACATCGGGAAACAAGATTTTTCTTCTGCTTTCCATATTCACTAGTTACACATAGAGTTTTTCAAAAAGGTCTCGAATTTCCTTCGATTCCCGTAATATATTGAGTGTCAGATTTGCGTGCCCTTTTGCATAGCCGTTTCCGACAATCAGGTTGATGTCCTTGCCGACACCTTCCGCACCCAAAGCGGCCTTGGTAAAACTGGTCGCCATGGAGAAGAAATACACGCAACCTTGACCTTTGGTGACCAGAATGGAGGTCATTTCAGTCGAAGGAACATTCACATTGTTGATGGTCACATCGCAACCACGTCCGCCGGTGATCGCCATCACCTTGTGGTAAACATCCATCACATTGGTCGCATCTGCAACGATCACATCCGTTGCCAATCCCATTTCCTGAACGCGATGAGCATTTTCCGATGAGTACTCAACCACAATCACCTTGCCGGTGGGGCCCACGTTCTTCATGGCCTGATAACAACACAAAACGCCGGATTTGCCACCACCGCCGATGATGCAGACAATATCGCCTTCCGTCACCAGACG
>CALCYB010000167.1 GCA_937906485.1 uncultured Rikenellaceae bacterium | reverse complement strand
ACAAATCGACACGCGGTCTCCTTTTTCCAGGCCGCACCGCTCAAATACGATATGAATCTTCTCTATACGACGGGCCACATCCCGATAATGTAACGTGACGCCTTTGTAATCAGACAGCGCCGGACAATTCCAGTTTTTCCTAAAGCTGCTCTCCAGCATTTTATTCAATGATTCTGCCATAGATGATGGTTTTTGTTTTGTTCTTAATTAATTGAAGGCCTGTAAATAGCACAAGTGGGAATACAGACCTCCCTGTTTGATTAATGTATCGTGATCGCCCCGTTCCACAATTTCCCCCTGCTGCAGCACAATGATCTCGTCTGCATGCTGGATGGTGGAGAGGCGGTGTGCTATCACCAAAGATGTACGGTTTTTCATCAGTGTGGTCAGTGCATCCTGTACCAGGCGTTCACTTTCCGTATCCAGTGCCGAGGTTGCCTCATCCAGAATCAGGATCGGAGGATTCTTGAGCACAGCACGGGCAATGGCCAGCCGTTGACGCTGCCCGCCCGAAAGTTTGGCCCCACGGTCACCGATGTTGGTATCGTAGCCGTTTTCCAACTGAACGATGAACTCGTCCGCGTTGGCTATTCTGGCCGCCCTGATGACGTCCTCTCGGGTGACGCCCTCGATACCGAACGCAATGTTGTTGTACACCGTATCGTTGAACAGAATCGCCTCCTGGGTTACAACCCCCATCTGGGCGATCAGATCTTTCATGTTGTATTGCCGCACATCGACACCGTCCAGTTCAATCCGTCCGCTGGACACATCATAGAACCGTGGCAACAAATCCGCAATGGTGCTCTTACCCGCGCCGGAGGGTCCGACCAAGGCAATCATTTTCCCTTTCGGAATGGAAAAATTGATGTGCTTCAAAACGGGTTCTGTGGCGTAACTGAAGGAGACATCCTTGAACTCGATGGATTTTTCAAAACGGCTCAAGGCCACAGGATTTTTGGCATTGGTAATGGCCGATTTCTGGTCCAGAATGGCCAGAACCCGACGACCGGAAACCAGTCCGCGCTGGATACTGGCATAGGCATTGGCCATGGCTTTGGCCGGCTCCAGCACCCGCCAATAAAAACCGATGTACACAATGAACTCCGGCAAGGTCATGTTCAATTGCCCGCGTATTTGCAGCAGACCGCCATAGAACAGGACGGCAGCTGCCACACAGATGCCCAAAAACTCCGACAAGGGAGAGGCCATTTCCTGACGGGAAAACATCGAACGGCTCACTTGTTTGTGTTCTTCATTGATCCGGTCAAAATTTCCACGTACATAGCCTTGTGCATTGAAAGCTTTGATGATGCGGATACCGGATATGGCTTCTTCAAACTGACTGATGATCCGTCCCAACAATGTCTGGGTAACCACCGCTCCTCGCTTGAGCTTGCGCGTGATCCCTCCGATGGCCAATGCGGAAACCGGCAGGGTCACCAAGGTCAGAAGCGTCAACTGAGGAGACATATAGAACAAGGCAACCAAAAAACCGATCACCAGCAACGGTTCCCGGAAAATGATGTGGAAACTGCTGGCCACGCTGTTCTGTACCTCATTCACATCATTGGACACACTCGAAAGGATATCCCCTTTGCGTTGCGAATGGTAATAACCGACATCCATTTTGGTAATCTTGACAAACAAGTCGTTGCGCAGATTCTTCATGATATGGGTCTTCATATTGACCAACACCCGCTGTGAAAGATAACGGGTCAGATTGGAAAGGAAGGAGGCCGAAATCAGAATCAGACACACAAAAACAAGTCCCCGCAAAACACCGCTGCTTTGCATGACCCGTGTCAGGTAATACTGGAACAGACCATTGGCATAATCCACCGAAAGGGCAAATTCCGGCTTTACCAGCACTTGTTCCACCTGATCCGGCGTAAAGAGAACGGTCAACAACGGATTGATCAGCGCATAGTTTGCCACCCCAAAGAGTACTGACAAGATCGAGAGCGTCAGGTAGGGCGGCCAGAACCGGCTATAAGGTTTTGCGTAAGCCAATAATCGTTTGAAAGTATCCATCCGTTTCTATTTTTATTTGTAGCGTTTGAATTCGCCGGTTTTCAAATTTAAAATCATGTCTTTTCCTGCCTTGGTCCGAACCACCGCTTCGTTCTTGGAATGGGGGACAAACTTGGAATCCGGCATCAGTTCGTGCTGGTCAAAATTGGCCACCGGCTTGCCCAAAGCATCGTAAACCAATGTCCTGTAAGCTGTGCGCAATACCCAATAATAGTCGGAACCCACCTTGGTCCGTTCGGGCAACTCTCGGATGGTTTCAGAAACGGTGATTTCTTGCCAACCGGATGCCGGCTGTCCTTTCTTGTTGTAGAGTCCAATGGTATTGTCGGTATGCAGCACCATGAAACGGAATTCACCGGAGCCTGTCTTGTCATAGACCAACGGTCCCAACAACACCTCTTTCTTCAAGGTCACCGGGAAAGGCGGCACCCATCGGCCCACACGGTCCAGCAGGCACAAGCGGTTGCCTCCGGCAAAGGCCATCTGCAACTTGTTGTTCTGGTAATAATCAATCTGGGTGACAGACCCCGCAATGGGTGCTGTAAAAGGAATC
The DNA here is from genome assembly GCA_937906485.1 of uncultured Rikenellaceae bacterium. Lineage (GTDB taxonomy): Bacteria > Bacteroidota > Bacteroidia > Bacteroidales > UBA932 > JAGCJX01. The sequence goes on along the minus strand of CALCYB010000167.1, from coordinate 17,220 downwards.
GCCCACATGGATTTGCGGTTATGGTCCTGGTAGGAGATGGCATGATTGGCATGCTGTGAAACCCAGTTCTGCTTGCCGTTGATAAAATTCTTGACCGGATAGGGACCTTCCGGCACGACAACCGGAGTATCATCCACATAAACAGGAGCCTCATCCTTGGACTTGCGGGGCGGCACCGGCAAGATGGAAGCCTGTTCCATCAGACAGGTCCCCTGCATACGCAGCCCGGATTTTTCAGGATGGAAAGCAAGGGTCAGAAACGAGAGGTTGTGGTCTGCAATCTCTTCTCGGATCGGAGCGGCATACGCTTTCTTAAGCAACTTTTGCACATAGGGTTCGCAACGGTTCAGGTTCGCTACAAAAGACAAGATCGGTGTTTGTTCCAGAAGACCGGCCACCGGAGTCTGTGCCAGGTAATCCTCCCAGGTAAAGAACACCTCTGAATGCATCTGTTCCAGCAAAGTCTGCAAGGCTGCTTTTGAGCCGATGATCCAGACCGAACCCGAGCAGAAGGCATGGGTAACAGGAAAATCATTGAGTTGAAAGTCCGATTTGGCTATCGATTTGGAATCGGGCTCGGAAGAGGAACGGAACCATTTACCCAGGACGGCCTGCGCATAACCCGGGAAGGCAAACGGGCTTACCTGTTCCTGCGGGAGATCCTGCTTATCCGTTTGGATCAGAAGCAGTTTCTCTGCCGCATCGCCCACCGGGATTTCTGCCACCCCCACCGCTGTGGGAGACAAAGACAGGAACCAGTCAGCAGGCTCTTGATCCTGTTGTATTTTCTTTTTGGCTTCAGATTGCTGTTTGGTATACCCCATTCCCCGATTCTGTTCACCCAGGAACGTGGTGTAATTGGTCAGGTATGTGGAAAAATCTTCCGGAGCAAGCAGCAGTGCCCAATGCGTATTGTAGGGAAGCTGCTTCCAGAACTGATGTTCCGCAGGCCGTTGCGCAGCCAGACTGGAAAGGTAATACTCCTGGGGATTCTGCGCATGGAAGAAGCCTTGCAGATGAACCGCAGGTCCCTCATGATCCAACTCCAGCACAGACCAGTCGGCCAAGGACCCGGCAAATGAAGCACTGCTCCGGGCATCGGCGTTCAGGAGTCCGGAATACAATTTTCCGATATGGGCATGATTCAAGTACAACAGCGGTCTGGAGTCCGCCAGAGCAGAAGCCTGCACAAAGTCCGGATCATCCAGCACCGAAGTTTCGGTCGCCAGGTGTCGCAAAGAGGATTCCAGCACCACTTGGGAGGTACTGGCCAACAGGTAGGCTCCATAAACTGCATACGTCACGCCAGGCACATCGGTCCGGTACAGACGGGTATCGTCGTATTGTTTGTGGTGAATTCCCTGACAGGCATTCTCCAAGGCCGAAAGAACAGCACCAGCCGTTTCTTCCGGATCCGAAAGATGCAGGATCATCAGCCAGGAAACCTGATTCTTGCTTGAGTAATGAGCCGACAAAATCACCGGCATCCGGTGACAGACTTCCGGCAACAAGCGATGAAAATCACGTATCCGAGTATCATAGGGAGTCGGCATCGCATTCAGGGATGCCAGGTCTTCATGATGCAGAATCGCAGCGGCATCCGAGGGAACCGCACAAAAAATATCCCGACGCCCGTCTTCCACCACGGTCCGGTGGGGTTCTGGCTCGGAATAGAGGTTGAACAATACAAGACCGATGGCCACCAGTAAAATGGTGGCCAAGGCCGTAGATAGGATTACCTGTTTCTTATTCATAGGATTTAGAAGGGCAGATCGTCTTCCTGATCCCCCAGATCAGCACCACTTACCAACGGAGCTGAGGCCGGGGCCTCTGCCTGGGGTGCAGGCGCAACTGGAGCGCCACTTGCGGGTGCCGGGGTTTCGGTGTTCCGGTCAATGCGCCAAGCACGGACATCCGTGTACCAGCGGTTGTTGTATTCCCTTGACTCGATATTCAGGGAGAAGCGCAACGTTTCTCCTTCTGCAAAATTCTTCAGTTCCGTAATCTTGTCAGCCCCCCACACGCTCATGCAGACTTTGCGGGGATACATATCCAAGGTCTCTACGATGAACTCCTGTTTGCTCCACTCGCCTCTTGAACTGTTGCCGGATTGCACAGGCATCTTCCGGATCAGTCTGGCCACCAATTCCAACGCCATATTATTCTTCGACTTTAACAGGGTTAACTTTCACCAGTTCCACATCAAACACCAGCACAGAGTTACCGGGAATGCCTTGATAAGGTTGCGGGCCATAAGCCAATTCAGCCGGAATCACCAACTCGATCTTACCGCCTTCCCCAATGAGTTTCAGACCTTCCGTCCAACCTTTGATCACGCGGTTCAACGGGAAAGAAATCGGTTGAGAACCTTCGGTCGTTCCGTCAAACACTTCGCCGTTGATGAAACGTCCTGTGTAATAAACGCTGACCGTATCTGCGTCTTGGGTGGCCTTCACATCGCTACCCGGTTCAATGATGCGGTATTGGAGACCGGATGTACTGATTTGCACCCCTTCTTCCTCTTTGTGTTTTTCCATAAAAGCAACCCCGTCCGACAGGTTTTTGTCCATCAGAAAACCTTGACGTTCCATCAGATAACTGCTGATCACCTGATTGACTTCATTCTCCTTGATGCGGGTTTCTTCCTGATTGAGGATGTCTTTCAGACCATCCATCACCTCGTCATAGTTCACTTCACCGACACCGGCACCCAAAATGGTACCTCCCAGCCACATACCCAACGAATAGCTCACTGAGTCAATACGGGATTCCGGAGCAAACAAGGCTTCACTGGGATCAGCAATGGAGTAATTGTTGGAACATGCACCCATGGCCAATGTTCCGGCAGCAGCAAAAAACAGAGCTGCTTTTTTCATCATCTTTTTCATACTATTGGTTATTTTCTATAATTGTTTCCTTATTTTTTCGCGTCGTAAGGCCTACAACAATCAAGCCAAGAATGGCCGCCACGACAGAAGTTATCAAAATTGCAGCCTTGCCCAATTCAACATAACGGGGAAGTGTAAAGGCCAGGTTATCCACAAAAATAGACATGGTAAAACCGATACCACCCACTATACCGATGGCAAAAATCTGCATCCAACGGGAACCCATCGGCAAGTCCGCCAGGCGTAATTTGACCGCCAGAAAGCACATCAGGAAGATTCCGATCGGCTTACCCAGCAACAGACCGAAGAAAATTCCCGGCACCAGCGGAGGAATGTTGCCACTGGCAATGACACTGCCGTCCATCAGCACACCGGCGTTGGCCAAAGCAAAAACCGGCATGATGAAGAAATTCACCCAAGGATGCAGGGCCGACTCAAAACGGTGCATCAAAGGACTGATCTCCCGAATATTACGTTCCATACGGTGCAACAACATCTGCTGTTCCGCATCGGCCAGCACGTTGACCTCCCCGGTACAGGTACCCCGGAAACGCTGCAGGAAATAGCGCATCCGCACATTGAATCGCACCTCGTTGATGGTCGTCTTGGCCGGGATGGTCAGGGCAAGGATTACCCCTGAAATTGTCGCATGGATGCCGGAACGGTACACAAAATACCAAAGGAAGATCCCCGGAATCAGGTAGTACAACGGATGGCGGAGTCCGCTACGGTTGATGGCCAGCAACACCGCCACGACAATACCCGCATAAATCAGAAAATCCAAGTGCAGGGCATGGCTCGGATAAAAGATGGCCAACACAATGATGGCCCCCAGATCATCCACAATGGCCAGCGCAGTCAAGAAGACCTTCAGGCCCAACGGCACCCGGTCACCCAGCAGGGACAACACCCCCAGGGCAAAAGCAATGTCTGTCGCCATCGGAATGCCCCATCCGGAGACCGTTTCCTGTCCGTGATTGAAAAACAGATAAATCAACGCCGGGACAATCATTCCCCCTACTGCCGCAAAGATCGGCAAGGCGGCTTTCCGGAAAGAACGGAGTTCTCCAACCATCATTTCGCGTTTGATTTCCAATCCGACCACAAAGAAGAAAATGGCCATCAGGGCATCATTGACCCAATGCAACAAGGACATCTCCAACTTGAAATCTCCTGCAGTCAGTGCAATGGGCGTATGCCAGATCTCGGGGATATGGCGCAATGCAGGAACGTTGGCAAAAACCATGGCAATCACCGCACAGATGATCAGCAGCATTCCACTGACCGACTGGCTGTGAATCAAATGTTCGAACGAGCGCCGCAGATCGGCAGCAAAACGGCGGCTGGCTATAGTTATGTGTGCTTTCTCCATATCGCAAAAATAATTATTTTTTCCTGTTTGACCAACGTGTGTGCTGTACCAGTTTGAAGAGCATCCGGGCTCCCACATTCGCATCCCATTCCCCTTCTGTTGCAGGGGCTACCTCACACAAATCAAAGCCGATGATGCGTTTGCCGGATTCCGAGATCCGGGCCAGCAGGTATTCTGCCTCGGCAAACTCCAGGCCGCCGGGCACGGGAGTACCGGTTCCGCCGCAATACACCGGCAGGAGTCCGTCTATGTCAAAACTGATGTACACCTGGTCCGGCAGAGCCGCCAGGATCTCATCACAAATCTGTCCCCATCCTGCTCCTTCGAACATCCGGCGACGCACCTGGGCATCCCCGAAAGCCACAATTTTCTCGTGATCACGAATCAGTGCATCCTCCTGCTCACAATAATCCCGAATACCGACCTGTACCAATCGGGTCAACTCGGGAACCTGCTGCAACGAATTGTACATGATGGAGGCATGAGAATAGACAAACCCTTCATAGGCCTGCCGCAAGTCGGCATGTGCATCAATATGCAGGATACCGAAAGCACCAAAATGCTCACCGGCCGCCTTGATGGCTCCAAAGGGGCAGCTGTGATCCCCGCCCACCAGACCGACGATTTTCCCGGCTTTGAGTTCTCCGGCCACTGTCCGATAGACATAATCATTGACCTGCTCTGACAACTCATTGACCCGATCCAAGGCCTGGCGGTCCGCCTCCTGACCGGCTTCCAGGCGGGCAATCACCGACTCAGCCAGTTCTCTTGCCTGCCGGTTCATTTTTTCAAGGTCCCGGTTAAACGGCAGGGTACCCAATTTTACACGCCAGGCCTGCGGAACATAGGGATCGAACAGATCCACCTGCAGGGAAGCGTCCAGGATTGCCTGCGGCCCTTGAGCCGTCCCGGCGCCATAAGACACCGTCGCATCCCAGGTCACGGGAAGCAGGTTGATTTCAGCTTGTTGAGGGCTATCCGGCAGCCCGAAATAGTTTCCGTTGGCAATACCGACATCATTGGGATTAAATTCTTTTTCCATAGTCTTGCAAGGTTGTCCTGTTTATTCCGGCAGTCTGCATGGAGACGAAAAACTTTTAAAAAAATTTTGCCAAGATTAAACTTATAGGTAATTTAGGAGCCACAAAGGTAATAAATATGCAGATTACTTCAGAAGAATTACATTCCAAATTAAAGGATTTTTTTGGTTTTGACTCCTTCAAAGGAGAGCAGGAAGAGATCATCAAACACCTTATTTCTGGGCAAGATGCATTTGTGCTGATGCCTACAGGTGGAGGGAAGTCGCTCTGTTACCAACTGCCGGCGCTGGTGATGCCCGGCACCGCCATTGTCATCTCCCCGCTCATCGCCCTGATGAAAAATCAGGTGGACGCCATCCGGGGCTTCATCGCCAACCAGGAAGGGATTGCCCATTTCCTCAACTCCTCCTTGAACAAATCCCAGATGGCCGAAGTGCGTCACGACCTGCTCAGCGGTGTCACCAAACTTTTGTACGTAGCCCCTGAGTCCCTGACCAAGGACACCAACGTGGAACTGCTCAAACAACTGAACATCTCCTTCTACGCCATTGACGAAGCACACTGCATATCCGAATGGGGCCACGATTTCCGCCCGGAATACCGGCGCATCCACGAAATCGTTCAGGAAATCGGAGAAGCCCCCATCATCGCCCTGACCGCCACCGCCACCCCCAAGGTGCAGGCCGACATCCAGAAGAACCTGGCGATGACCGGTGCCCGCGTATTCAAATCCTCCTTCAACCGCGAAAACCTCTACTACGAAATACGGGACAAATCCAACATCAAAAAGGAAATTGTCAAATACATCAAGGCCAATCCCCACAAATCCGGCATCATCTATTGCCTGAGCCGCAAAAAAGTGGAAGAAATCGCCGAACTGCTGAACGTCAACGGCATCAAGGCCCTTCCCTACCATGCCGGCATGGACGCTGCCACACGAGCCAAGAACCAGGACATGTTCCTGATGGAAGACGTGGATGTCATCGTCGCCACCATCGCTTTCGGCATGGGCATCGACAAACCGGACGTGCGTTTTGTCATCCACTACGATATCCCCAAAAGTCTGGAAGGCTATTATCAGGAGACCGGGCGCGCCGGGCGGGACGGCAAGGAAGGCCAATGCATTGCCTTCTACAGTTACAAGGACATCCTGAAACTGGAGAAATTCATGCAGGGAAAACCGCTGGCCGAACAGGAAATCGGCAAACAGCTGCTGCTGGATACCGTAGCCTACGCCGAATCCAACCGTTGCCGCAGAAAAATACTGCTCAACTACTTCGGTGAAGACTATGGTGCAGAAAACTGCGGCAACTGCGACAACTGCCTGCACCCGAAGACCCAATTTGACGGTCAGGAAGAAATGCTGCTGGTCATCGAACTGATCGAATCGATGAAGGAACAGTTCAAGATCGAGCACCTGGCCAACATCCTCTCCGGGGTATCCAATTCCCTGATCAAATCCTACAACCACCATACCCACGAACTTTTCGGCATCGGAAAAGACAAAGGCCCCCGTTTCTGGATGGCCGTCATCCGGCAAGGCATTGTCCTGCACCTGTTGGACAAGAACATCGAGACCTATGGACTTATTTCTGTCACACAGGCCGGTCGGGCCTATGCCGCAAATCCGACCCCGCTCATGCTGACCGAGGACCGCGAGTTTACCGACGGGGACGACGATGACGACGACACCCTGCTGGTGGGCAACACCAAACATGCCAACATGACCGGAGGCGGTGACCCTACCCTGCTGGCCATGCTCAAGGATCTGCGCCGCAGCGTAGCCAAACGCAAGAACCTGCCCCCGTTTGTGGTGTTCTCCGATCCTTCTCTGGACGACATGTCCATCAGTTACCCCATTACCCTGGACGAACTGAAAAACTGCCAGGGCGTCGGCGAAGGGAAAGCCCGCAAATTCGGAAAGGAGTTCATCGAACTGATTGCCAAATACGTCGAAGAGAACGACATCATCCGACCGGATGACTTTGTAGTCCGCTCCATTGTCAACAAATCCGCCAACAAAGTCTACATCATCCAGAACATTGACCGGAAGATCCCGCTGGAAGACATCGCCAACACACGCAACATGGATTTCCTCCAGCTCATTGAAGAAATCGAGGCCATTGTCAATGCCGGCACCAAACTCAACATCGACTACCACATCCGTCAGTTCATTGATGATGATAAAGTGGACGACATCTATTCATACTTCCGGGAAGAGGCCACTTCGGACTCCATCCAGGTAGCCATGAAGGAGCTGGGCCACGACTTCACCGAAGAGGAAGTCCGGATCGTCCGGATCAAATTCATGTCCGATTTGGGAAATTGACAACTGTTTAAGGAAGCAGCAGACGATGGGCCTCCTCTTTGCGCCACCAGGTCTGCTGACGTTTGGCATACCGTCTGGAATTTCGCTTGATCAGGTCCACCGCCTCTTCGAGCGATATTTTTTCATCCAGGTAATCGAACAATTCGCGGTAGCCCACGGTATTGAGTGCCGGCATGTGACGGTAAGGTAACAAAGAGCGCACTTCATCCAGCAACCCGGCGTCCATCATCAGGTCCACCCGACGGTTGATGCGCTCATACAAGACTTCCCGGTCCCGGTCCAGGTAGATCTTGCGGATGGAAAAAGGCCGTTGCTTCCTGGGCTGGGTCTTGAAGGAGGAGAACTTGCGCCCCGTCATCAAAGTAACCTCCAGGGCCCGTACAACCCGTTGATGATTGGCCATATCGATCACGCGGCAAGTTTCAGGATCCAACTCCTGCAACTGTTGCTGCAACGACGCAATCCCTTCGGTCTTGAGCCGCTGCATCAGGGAAGCCCGCAACACCTGGTCCGCCTCAGGAAAATCATCCAGCCCATTGCACAAGGCATCAATGTACAGACCGGATCCGCCACACATCACCAGATGGTCATGGGTCTTGAACAATTCGTCCAACAAAGCCAAAGCTTCCAGCTCGTACTTGCCGGCCGTATAGTATTGCGTAACGGAATGTGAAAAAATGAAATAATGCTTTACCCGCGCCAACTGCTCTTCAGAAGGGGGCGCCGTACCGATCTTCATCTCTCGGAAGATCTGACGGGAATCACACGAAATGACGGGAGAGCGGTATTCCTGCGCCAGTTCAATGGCATAATCCGTCTTTCCCACGGCCGTAGGGCCAAATACCAGGATGAGTTCCTTTTCCTGCATCGGATCCCTATTCGTCTGCAGAGGCTGCAGCTTCGGATTCAAACACACTCTCCGTCTCCGGAAAATCTCCAAAATCCTCATTCTCGGCCACAAACTGAGAAGGAGCCAACCCCTTCTCCAGCACGGTACGGGGATATGAGGCCCAGGGTGTCTCATCTTCCTGAGAAAGGTAGTGCAGCTGCAGGTAGCGTCCCTGCGCCAGATCGAAGACATAATTCAGTACGATTTCATCCCGCTCCAGCGTATTTCCCAGAGAAACCGCATCCATCGATCCGTCGCCCATATCGAACAACCCATACTCACTGCACAACACCCCATCCTTGTCCAATGCTTCGAACACGACCATCTGATCCGGCGCAAAGCCCAGATCAAAACGCAGGTACTCATGCAGTTTGTATAATTTCGTTTCGCTTCTGATTTCGTATTCCCTCGCAAATGCCTTGTTGCCGGGAATCGTAGCCTTGTATCTCAGTATCATTGTACAGCATTTTAAGCATCCTGTCGGACAATCAAAGATACGACTTTTTGGATAATCCGCAAATTTTGGTTACTTTTACACGCTGATATGAGTAGCTCCGAAAATACGGTTTCAGATACCTACAGAAGCATTTCAGCCCCCTCTCAGGGCAGTTACAAGGACAACGGCAGCAAGTTTCTGGCGTTTGCTTTTCCCGTTGAGACCGAAGCCCAGATCAAAGAGCACATCACCTCCCTGAAAAAGACCTATTTTGATGCCCGCCACCATTGCTATGCCTACCGTTTGGGACATACCGGCGAACCGTGGCGTGCCAATGACGACGGAGAGCCCTCCTCCTCGGCCGGACGTCCGATCCTCGGACAACTGCTGTCCCGGGAGTTGAGCGACATCCTGGTGGTGGTCGTACGCTACTTCGGCGGCATCAAACTCGGCATTCCGGGGCTGATCCGGGCCTACAAGGAATCCACCGCAGACGCCCTGGACCAGGCACAGCTCATTGAGAAGATTGCCGGCAACCATTACCGGATTGTCTTCCCCTACGAGGCGATGAACAGTGTCATGAAAGTCCTCAAGGACATGAACCTGGAACCCTTTGACCAGGATTTCAACCTGGAATGCTCCCTGACGGTCCGTATCCGTCTGCGTGATGACTCGGTTTTTGCCGAACGCATCACCAAAGCCGGAGCCCGTATCACATTACCGGAAACAGAACCACTTATTTAGATAAGATTATGGCCAAAAGTTTGATTTCTATCCACGACTTTTCCAAAGAAGAAATCCTCCACATCCTGGAGGTTGCCCGGGAATTCGAAAGGAACAAGTCCCAGACGTTCCTCAGTGACAAAGTCATTGCCTGCATCTTCTTTGAACCGTCCACCCGTACCCGTCTGAGTTTTGAAACCGCCTCCAACCGGCTGGGAGCCCGTGTCATCGGTTTTCCCGATGCCGGCAACACCAGTGTCCGTAAAGGAGAATCCCTGAAGGATACCATCAAGATGGTGTCCAATTATGCCGACCTGATCGTCATGCGCCACCCCCTTGAGGGCAGTGCGCGCTATGCTTCCGAAGTCGCCTCCGTCCCGGTCATCAATGCCGGTGACGGTGCCAACCAGCACCCCACCCAGACCCTGCTGGACCTGTACTCCATCCTTCAGACACAAGGCACATTGAACAACCTGACCATCAACATGGTCGGAGACCTGAAATACGGACGCACCGTCCACTCCCTGCTGCAGGCCATGTCCCACTTCAATCCGTCCTTCATCTTCACAGCACCTCAAGAACTCAAACTGCCGCAGGAATACAAGACCTTCATGGAACAGAAGGCCATCCCCTACACGGAGACCCTGGACCTGAACGAACACCTCAAGACCACGGACATCCTCTACATGACCCGTGTCCAACAGGAACGCTTCACCGATCCCATGGAATACGAAAAGGTCAAGAACACCTACCGCCTGGAAGCCGCCATGCTCAAAGGGGTGCGTGAAAACATGAAAGTGCTTCACCCCCTGCCCCGGCTCACCGAAATCGCCAATGACGTTGACGAAACCCCTTACGCATATTATTTCAAACAAGCCGAAAACGGCGTATATGTCCGCATGGCCATCATCGCCTACCTGTTAGGCAAACGCTAAAATTGATACGGTTATGGAAAATCGAGAAAAAGAGGTATTAAAAGTCAGTGCCATCAACAACGGCACCGTATTGGACCACATTCCGTCCGCCCAACTGTTCCGCGTCATTGACATCCTGCGCCTGAACCAATCCAAAACTCCGATTACCTTCGGCATGAACTTGGACAGCAAGACCCTGGGCAGCAAAGCCATCATCAAAATCAGTGACCGTTTCTTCGAAGACGACGAAATCAACCGGATCGCACTCATTGCCCCGAATGCATCCATGAACATCATCCGCAACTTTGAAGTGATTGAAAAACGCGTACTGTCCATTCCGGAAACCATCACCGGCATTGCCCGCTGCATGAACCCGGTCTGCGTCACCAACCACCAGGACATTGAAACAAAATTCAAGACAGTCGAAAAAGACGGCTGCATCGAACTGCGCTGCCATTACTGCGAAAAGACCACCGGCCTGGACAACTTGAAAATTATAACTAACGACCGATAACCTGTTACTATTTAAAATTTTTTCCTAACTTTGGCCGTTAGTATTGAAAAATTTATCCGACTACTATAATTCACATTTTTTTATGAAAAAAGCTTACAATTTCAATGCGGGTCCCTGCGTATTACCGAAACCCGCTATCGAGGCTGCTATCAATGCCTTGCAAGACTTCAAAGGAACCGGCATGTCCGTAATCGAAATTTCTCACCGTACCAAAGAATGGGAAGAAGTGATGAACGAATGCCGCAGCTTGTGGAAAGAACTGCTGAACATTCCCGACAACTACAGCGTTGTATTCTTGGGTGGTGGTGCCAGCCTCCAGTTCTTGTATGTAGCCATGAACCTGCTCGAAAACAAAGCGGGTTACCTGGAAACCGGTGTATGGGCCAAAAAAGCATTGAAAGAAGCAAAAGGTCTGGGCAATGCCATCTGCGTAGCTTCTTCCGCTGACAAGACTTACAGCTACATCCCGAAAGGATACGAAATCCCCACCGATCTGGACTACTTCCACATCACCACCAACAACACCATCTACGGTACCGAAATCCACGAAGATATGGATTGCCCTGTAAACTTGGTTGCCGACATGTCTTCTGACATCATGAGCCGCCCGGTAGACATCAGCAAATATGCTTTGATCTATGGTGGTGCACAAAAGAACGTAGGTCCTGCCGGTGTGATCTTCGCCATCATCCGCAATGACATTCTGGGCAAAGTAAGCCGTTACATCCCGACCATGTTGGACTACAGAACCCACATCGACGGTGAATCCATGTACAACACTCCTCCGGTATTCCCGATCTTCGTGATGACTGAAACCTTGAAATGGGTGAAGAGCATCGGTGGTCTGGAAGTCATCTACAAAATGAACAAAGAAAAAGCTGCTTTGTTGTATGATGAAATCGACCGCAACCCCTTGTTCGTAGGTACTGCAGCCAAAGAAGACCGTTCATTGATGAACGTTTGCTTCGTAATGGCTCCGGGTTACGAAAACCTCCAAGACGAATTCATGGCTTTCGCCAAATCAAAAGGCATGGTCGGCATCAAAGGTCACCGCTCAGTAGGTGGTTTCCGTGCTTCCATCTACAACTCTTGCCCGAAAGAAAGCGTAGAAGCACTCGTTGCCTGCATGCAAGAATTTGAACAAATGCACAAATAATCATAGGAGAACACAAAGATGAAAGTACTTGTTGCTACTGAAAAACCTTTCGCAAAAGCAGCCGTTGACGGTATCCGCGAAATCGTAGAAGGTGCAGGTCACACCTTGGCTCTCCTGGAAAAATATGCTTCTGCAGACGACTTGTTGAAAGCAGTTGCTGATGCTGATGCGTTGATCGTACGCTCAGACAAAGTTACCCGTGACGTGGTAAACGCAGCTGCCAACCTGAAGATCGTCGTTCGTGCCGGTGCCGGATTCGACAACCTCGACCTGGCTGCCTGCACCGAAAAGAACATCGTTGCCATGAACACTCCGGGCCAAAACTCCAACGCTGTTGCTGAATTGGCAACTGCCATGATGGTGTACATGTCCCGTAACCAATTCACTTCCGGCACCGGTTCTGAATTGAAAGGCAAAACCCTCGGTATCCAAGCTTACGGCAACGTAGGACGTCTGGTTGCCGGCATCGCCAGAGGCTATGGCATGAAGATCATGGCTTTTGACCCCTTCGTTCCCGCTGAAAAAATGGAAGCCGAAGGCGTTATCGTTGCCGCTACCCTGGAAGACCTGTACAAGAACTCCAACTTCATTTCTTTGCACATCCCGGCTACCCCGCAAACCAAAGGCTCTATCGGACGCAACCTGTTGTCGCTGATGCCGAAAGGTGGCTGTCTGGTAAATACCGCACGCAAAGAAGTCATCAACGAAGAAGAACTGATCGCTATCCTGGCAGAACGCGAAGACTTGAAATACATCACCGACATCGCTGCTGACAGACAAGCCGAATTGAACGAAAAATTCGGAAAACGCGTGTTTGCTACTCCGAAGAAAATGGGTGCAGAAACCGCTGAAGCCAACATCAATGCCGGCTTGGCTGCTGCCAACCAAATCGTTAAATTCTTCGCTACCGGCGACACCACTTTCCAACTCAATAAAAAATAATCGAGACCATGGTAAAAGTTAAACCTTTCGCAGCGGTTCGTCCGCCCAGAGAAATTGCAAGTGAAGTTGCATCACGCCCCTACGACGTATTGAACTCCCAAGAAGCAAAAGCTGAAGCCGGCGAAAAATCACTGTTGCACATCATCAAACCTGAAATCGACTTTGACCCCATCGCTGATGAACACTCTCAACCGGTTTATGACAAAGCGGTAGAAAACTTCAAAGCATGGCAAGAAAAGGGTTGGCTGGTGCAAGATCCGAAGGAATACTACTATGTCTATGCTCAAACCATGGAAGGCCGTACCCAATACGGTCTGGTGGTATGCGCTAACGTAGAAGACTACATGACCGGAAAGATCAAAAAACACGAATTGACCCGTAAAGACAAAGAAGAAGACCGCATGATCCACGTCCGCATCCAAAATGCGAACATTGAGCCTGTATTCTTTGCTTATCCTGACAACAACGAAATCAACGAAATCGTTGAACGTACGGTAAAAGGAAAAGAAGCAGAATACGATTACGTGGCTGAAGACGGTTTCGGTCACCACTTCTGGGTAATTGACAACGATGCAGATATCGCTCGCATTACCGAAATCTTTGCCTCCATCCCGGCATTCTATGTAGCAGACGGTCACCACCGTACCGCAGCAGCTGCCCTGGTAGGTGAAGAAAAACGCAAACAAAACCCCAATCATACAGGAGACGAAGAATACAACTTCTTTATGGCGGTTGTCTTCCCGGAAAGCCACCTGAAGATCATTGACTACAACCGCGTAGTCAAAGACCTCAACGGCATGACCCCGGCTGAATTCCTGAAGAAACTGGAAGAAGACTTCATCGTAGAAGAAAAGGGTACTGAGATCTATACCCCTGCTTCATTGCACAACTTTGCCATGTACCTGGAAGGAAAATGGTACTCGCTGACCGCAAAAGAAGGCACTTATGATGATGCTGATCCGATTGGCGTACTGGACGTAACCGTATGCTCAAACCTGATTTTCGACAAATTGTTGGACATCAAAGACCTCCGCACATCAAAACGCATTGACTTTGTAGGCGGTATCCGTGGTTTGGGAGAACTTTCACGTCGCGTTGACTCCGGTGAAATGGTGGCTGCCTTTGCTTTGTATCCCGTATCCATGAAACAACTCATTGACATTGCGGATACCGGCAACATCATGCCCCCGAAGACCACCTGGTTTGAACCTAAATTGCGCAGCGGTCTGGCAATCCACAAATTGTCATAATCGCAAACCGATTCCAAACAATAAGGAGGTAGCCCACAAGACTACCTCCTTATTATTTATACAAAGACTACTCCCACGATTCCCATTGGTACCAATCCGGATAAAGACGCACTTGTTCATCCTGCCAATACATCATAATCTTGTCCAGATGAGGAAAATACCGAAGGATGAGATCCGGTTCAGACACATCCAGTTCTGTAGCATAGCACACAGCCTGATTATACACGGCATCCAGTTCAACCAAAGAAAAAACAAAGGATGAATCCGGTAGAGGAGGTAAAATCATCAGAAATGTTGTCATATTCGGTGCCCATCCATACAGTTCAGGTAGCCGATCCAACTTGGCAACGTAACTCGCTCCGTACTGCTTCTTGCGAATCTGGAGCTGGTAGGGCTGCACAACATACGAATAGTCCGGACGTAAAGCATAGGACTGGGGCTCCAAAGTGATCGTAGTGTTGAACAAGTCTTTGCAATGCTGAATCTCCGGCAGCAAGACAGAACCCGCTGCCGTCTGCATCGGTTCTATCGCATATCCATAATAATCATCCAACAGGGCCGTAAGATCATAGTCCAACCTGAGAATTCGCTTCTGGACACTTTGAACATCCATCTTAAATTGAATAGAGGAACTTCCTGACCCAGACTGGAAGTTAATATGCGGCAGACTATCAATAACCTCCACCTCACTTGCCGGTATGCTTAAAGGCAGGTTCACCTTACTTTCAATCGTGATTGTCAATACACAACTCCGTCCGGTACTGTCATCCCTCACCAAGAGATCGGGAATGAATAGAATGCTGTCTACAGGCTGTCTTACATATCCTAACAACGCATCCCCATCGACCAAATCCATAATATTGGCTATCTGCTCGTCTTCCAGACCCGTCGCCTCGTTTGATTCCGACTCCAGCGTCGGTAACTTCTCACAAGCGATAAAGCAACACAAAGTCAAACACACCAGAGCGAAGCCCAGAACATTCCTATACTTATCCATAACTGCAATTACTTACTGTGTGTATATTGAGCCGGAATCGGCTGTTGTTTTACCCGATAGACTGCACCGAATATCCCCGTTCCACCCACTATATTCGTATAAACTTCCTGATAGTTATACAACTGAGAAAAATCGGTGATGGTCTCTTCTTTATTTAGTTCCTTGGTGAGAACCCCTTTAAGGTATCTATCATAATCTTCTGACAAAGAATCAAATACAATATACGAGCCCAATACCGGCTGGCCATCTTCCTGGATCTTAAAAGAAGGAAAAATCTGATAGGTTTCCCTAAAGTAATAATTCAGTTCAGGATCCCGCCGAACCCCTGTCTCGTATCGAAGATAATATCGGCACATCGGAATATCCGGATGCATCATCCCGAAAGGAGTATCTTTTATATCCGCATGATTTCCAGTAAGGACCTCTGTCTGATTGAAAGCATCATGAGGAATAACATCCTCAACAACAATCGGGGTGGGTATGCCAATTGAAAACGAATCATCAAAATAATCGACCATCAAAGCAGTTCTACCAACTATATAATCCGCCAATTGATGTACTCCCGTCTCCGTACAATAATCCAATCCATATACCCATAAATACATAGGAATGTACACCGAATGGAAAAGGTAGCCACTATCTGACACTGCCATCATTAGGAGATTTTCTGCAGCCGGATAAATGGTAGATGCAGCAATCGGCTTATAACCCGGCACCTGTACCTTCAAACAATATTGGGTGGCAAAATCAGGAGTAAATTCCGCCTCCCATCTTCCATCACCAACAGGAACAAAGTCATAACGATGACGTACACTTCCGTCATCATTCATTTCTTCAACCCAAACGACAGCTTCATCAACCGGGGGCATATAGTTTTCAGAAAGCAATGAAGAATAATGAAGGTCTATCACCTGCCTGGGTTCATTGATCAACACCCCGTGCACGACCACAAACTGCTCACGCGGATCGATATCCAAAACAGCGGTGCAGGATGAAAGAGACATAAGGGCCAGAAGTACCCCCCCAATAAGAAACTTTCGATTCCACATAGTGAACAGCTCTAAAATTTCACCTGATAACTCAAACTCGGCATAATCGGAAACAATGAAACCGATTTCCAGACTTTGTCAGTCTGGTCATAAAAAATACTGAAGATATTGTGGCGGTTCATCACATTGTAGATGCCGGCGCTCAACGTATGCGTTGTCCGCGGCTTCTTGAATTCAGCATAATAGCCCAGATCCAAACGTATGTAGTCTTTCAGCCGGAAATTGTTTACTCCCTCATAATAATCCAGATCCACACGATAATCCGTTCCTGGAAGAATTCCATCATAATGTGCAGATTTTACGCTCTCCCGATTACCGCTCTGGTAGGTGAACAATAGATTCACTCCCATTTTGCGATGTTCCTGTTCCAAGAACAGATAATCCAAGAAAAAAAGTTTCTCCTACTATCTCTCTTTTTTCTTTATTTTACAAAATATTTTATATTTTCATATAATAAGATTTGTATGTGTTTTTGTATTAATTGACTTAAATTTTAATATTTGATATATATAAAATATAATTAAATTATATACTAGGTGAAGTATGGAAAATTCAAAGTTTTATAAACAATTAATATTCAAGGTAATATATATTTACATTGCAGTATTTTTGTTTTTTATGTTGGTGTTAAATCAAAATAGATTGACCAATGGAAATATAATAAATGTGTTTACCACATTAATGTTTTGTTTTTTAGGTGGATTTATACCGTTTACTATTA